>JAYVAS010000671.1:0-1844 GCA_043750895.1 Pseudomonadota bacterium | reverse complement strand
CACCTCGACGTGGGCGACGGCACGCAGGTCGGCGCTTACGGCCTGGTCACGGCCGACACCCCGCCCGGCGCCCGCCGCTCGGGCGCCCCGGCGATGGAGCACACCCGCTGGCTCCGCATGGTCGCCACCCTGCCCGATCTGCCCGAGATGGAGGCCCGACTCCGACGCCTCGAAGCCCGCACCGTGAAGGACGACCCGTGACCCTCGCCGAGATCCAGGCCCTGTTGCCCCACCGCTACCCCTTCCTCCTCGTCGACCGGGTGTTGGAGGTCGAGCCGGGGGTGTCGATACACGCGGTGAAGAACGTCACCTTCAACGAACCGCAGTTCCAGGGTCACTTCCCCAAGAGCCCGATCATGCCGGGCGTGCTGCTGGTCGAGGCCTGCGCGCAGGCGGCCGGGCTCCTCGCCCTCGCCGCCCACCCCGAAGCAGGAGGGGACCTCTTCTTCCTCACCGGGCTCGACGGCTTCCGCTTCCGCCGCCCGGTGGTCCCCGGCGACGTGGTCCACATCCTGATCCAGAAGACCGCCTCCAAGCGCGGGGTATGGAAGTTCGCCGCCCGCTGCGAGGTCGAGGGCAAGCTCGTGCTCGAGGGGGAGATCACCGCGGCGATGGCGGCGCGCTAGGCGGGCCGGAGCGCCCCTCGGGGGCTCGCGCTGGCGTCGCGCGAGACAACCTGCCGCGCCCCGTGCTCAGCCCACCCGACGGACGGTGGTGACCGCATCCAGCAGGGCCGCAGCCCGGTACGGCTTCTGCAAGAAGCCACCCGCCCCCAGCGCGCCGAAGCGCTCGCGCGCGTCCTCCTGGGAGTAGCCGCTGGAGAGGAGGACGGGGAGATCGGGGCGGATGAGGCGCATCTCGCGCATCGCCTCGTCGCCGCCCATGTTCGGCATCGTCAAGTCGAGCACTACCGCCACCAACGCGTCGCCGTGGGCACGCACGACGTCCACCGCCTCGGCCCCGTCACCGACGGCCAGCACGGTGTACCCGGCGTCTTCGAGGACCGTGGAGATGAAGCCGCGTACGATCGCCTCGTCGTCGACCACCAGCACCAGCCCGCTCGTGCGCCCCGGCGGGATGCTCGAGACCGGCGGGCGGACCGGGGCCGGCGCCGCGAGGGCCGGGAACCACACCCGGATTCGGGTCCCCACGCCCGGAGCGCTCTCGACATGCAGGGCGCCGCGGTGCGCCTGGACGATGCCGAGGATGGCGGCCAGCCCGAGCCCGCGCCCCTGGACCTTGGTCGTGAAGAAGGGATCGAACATCCGACGCCGGACCTCCTCCGTCATCCCCATGCCGCTGTCGTACACCTCGAGGCACACGCAGCGACTCCCGCGCAGGTCGGCGCCCATCCGGACCCCGCCGTCGTCCTCGACGTCCTCGGCATACACGCGGACGTCGATGGTCCCCGAGCGCCCTTCGAGGGCGTCCGAGGCGTTGGTGAGCAGGTTCATCACCACCTGCCGAAGCTGGGTGGCGTCCCCCTCGACCGCCGGGAGATCCGGCGCCGCGCGGACGTTCAACTGCGCCCGCTTGGACAGAGAGGCGTCGAGCAGATCGGCCATCTCGACCACCAGTTGCCCCACCGAGACAGGCTCGATCAGGAAGCTGCCCTTGCCCGCGTACGCCAACATCTGGCGGGTCAGGTCGGCGGCGCGTTGCGCGGCGATCTCGATGTTCGCCACCGGGCCGCGCACCGGGGACTCGGCCGGCAGCCGGTCGAGGAGCAGGCTCGAATTGCCGAGGATCCCCACCAGCAGGTTGTTGAAGTCGTGCGCGATCCCCCCGGCGAGCACGCCCAGGCTCTCCAACTTCTGGGCCTCCTGCGCCTGCCGGATGAGCTG
>JAYVAS010000670.1:0-2468 GCA_043750895.1 Pseudomonadota bacterium | reverse complement strand
AGTACGTCATGTTCGACCGCGCCGACGAACCGGGCGAAGACGGGGTGATGGGCACCGAGGACGACCTCGTGTTCGCGCCGGTCTACAACGAAGCGGGCTGGTTCCCCATCCCCAACGCGGGCGCCGCGTTCCGCCTCGGCGGCCTGTCGCCGGCCCTGAAGGACACCGTGGTCGCCGTAGGCCTCTACACGCCGACCGCACCCACCTTCGACTACCCGGACGATGGCCCCCAGCGGTACTCGCTGATGGACTCGTTGGTGTGGCAGATCTTCTACGGCCTGTCGGCCTCGCAGAAGATCGGGCCGGTCACGCTCGGCGTCGGCCTCAACTACACGGTGCTCCGGGTGGAGGAGTCGCTCGCCGTCACCACCATCCCCACCGGCACCGACGACCCCAAGAACGACGTCCGGCTCGACGTCTCGGCGTGGGACACCAACCAGTTCTCGTGGAACGCCGGCATCATCGTCACCCCGGTCCACTGGCTCCAGATCGGCGCGAGTGTGCAGCCCGCCATCGCCTACGTGGGCAAGGGAGACATGACGGCGACCTTCTCGCCCGACCACTCCTTCCTCTCCCAACTGGACGGGGACACCTTCACCGACGACGACATCCTCCTCGACATCACCACCCCGTGGGTGCTCAAGGGCGGCGTCCAGGTGCTGCCTTCCGACAAGGTTAGGATCGAAGCCGACTTCAACTACACCACCTGGTCGCAGCTCGAGAACCTCGTCATCCACCCGTGCGCGGAGGATGACTGCAGCGACGGTGGCCTTGCGCTGCAGATGGCCGAGGGCAACCTGTTGGGCATCGATTCGATCGAGGTCACGTCGGACGTCGCCATCCCCACGGGCCTGGAGAACGCGTTCTCCATCCGGGCCGGCGGCGACTGGCAGGCCACCGAGTGGCTCCAGCTGCGGGGCGGACTCAACTTCGAGTCCTCGGCCATCCCGACGCGGCTCCAGGGCGTCTCGGTCGTGGACGGCACCAAGTTCGGTGCCGGACTGGGCGCGACGGCCTTCGTGAAGCGCTGGGCCTTCGACATCGGCATCTCCGAGCAGCTCATCCTCGGGCGGGACATCACCGATTCCGAGCTGGCCCAGATCACGATGAACGCGACCAACCCCACCGATCCCTCGGTGGGCACCGGCAAGATCATCGGCAACGGGCAATTCGCCTCGCGGTTGACCTACGCGGGGATTGGAGCGACAGTCTACTTTGGTGGATCCTCGACCAAACCCGCTCCCTGACGCGCTTCCTGCCCCGGTAGGCGAGCCGCCTGCGCCGGACGCCTCGGCGTGGCGCGAGCTCATGGACCTCTGGCGGGCGCGCGATCTGCTGTGGGCCTTCGTCCGGAACGATCTGCGCCAGCGGTACGTGGGCAGCTCGATCGGGTTCTTCTGGACCGTGGTGAACCCGCTCCTCGAGCTGGTCACCTACACCTTCGTGTTCCACGTCCTCCTCGACGTGCGCTTCCAGCCCAGCGGCACCACCACCCACTACGTCCTCTTCCTCTTCTGTGGGTTGATGGCCTGGTCGGCCTTCGCCGACGGGATCACGCGCGCGACCTCGTCCGTCACCGACAGCGCGCACCTGCTCCGGAAGATGAACTTCCCGTCCATCGTCCTCCCGGCGCACATGGTGGCCGCGGCGGTGGTCAGCCAGCTCTTCCGGTTCATGATCCTGCTTCCGGCGATGCTGTTGCTGGGGGACGGCCTGACCTGGCACGTCTGGCTGATCCCGGTGTTCATGGTGGTCCAGGCGATGTTCACCCTCGGGCTGGGCCTGTTCTTGTCCACCCTGAACGTCTACTTCCGCGACATGGGCCAGTGGGTGTCGGCCGGGCTGCTCATCGGCATGTTCGTGACTCCGGTGTTCTACCCGGCGTCCGCGTACCCCCGGCAGTTCCTCCTGCTGCTCTACCCCAACCCCGTCGCCCAGATCATCGGCATCTACCAGTCGTTGTTGCTCGATCACCGCCTCCCCTACGTGAACTCGATGCTCTACGCGGTGGTCGCCTCCGGGCTCGCGCTCACCGTCGGCGCCAGCGTGTTCGCCCACAACCGCAAGCGGTTCCCCGATCTGGTTTGATCCTCTCGGAGTCGGCCCATGGAAGCCCGTCGCGCCTTTCTCTCGCTGGCCCTCTTCGTGTTCGGCGTCGCCGGGGTCGTCGCCGCCACCGCGATCTACCGGGGCCCCACCGCGACCGTCGTGCCGCCCGCCCCACCCAAGGGCCGCATCGCGGCGACCGCAAGCCTGGCCCCCGCCGGCGCGTTGCGCCTCCCTCCCGAGAAGCCCTGCCTTGCCGGCCCCAGCGACGTGGCGGCTGAGGAAGGGATGGAGGCCTCCGCTGGCCTCGACTTCGACCAGGTGCGGCAGGTGATGCGGGGGTTCGTGCCCCAGACGCTGAAGTGCTTCGGGAACGCAGCGTCGACGACCGTGCAGCTCGAGATCACCGTCGCGTGCACGGG
>JAYVAS010000669.1:0-2377 GCA_043750895.1 Pseudomonadota bacterium | reverse complement strand
GTGCCGACGCCGTACTGGTCCCGGATGTTGCGCGCCCGGTGGAGGATGGTCTCCAGCGGGATGTCGGGGGTGGTCTCGCTGTTCGGCGACAGGTAGCAGATCGAGCAATCCAGGTTGCACCGCTGGGTCACCTCGAGAGCGACGCAGCCGATGGTGCGCTTGGTGCCCAGCACCTGGTTGCGGGTGCGGAACGCGGGGCTGAGCCGCTCGAGGGTCCACGCCTGCCGGGCGCGGAGGTCCTGGATCTCTTGGGGCGCGTAGGCGTACATCGGCTCCTCGACGGATGGCGTACGAGTGTGCCGAGGGCGCGGATCGAACGCAAGGGGGGTTCGGGCGATGCGCGGGGGGCGAGCTTCGGGCTACCCGAGGATGGGGGGGCGGGGTGGGCGTACGTCGGCGGCGGACTCCACCTCGGCGGCGATCCGCAGGAGCGCTTCATCCTGACCGCGGGGCAGCGCCAACTGGACCCCGATGGGCACGCCCAGCGTGGGGTGCAGGCCCGCCGGAACGCTGATCGCCGGCTGGCCGGTGACATTGAACGCTGCGGTGAACGCACCCAGCACGGCCGCGGCGCGAAACGCCGCCTCGCCCCCGTCGTGGTCGAAGGCGCCGACCAGCGGCGGCGGCACGCCGACGGTGGGGGTCAGGATCAGGTCGTCTCCTGCCCACGCGGTCCATTGGGCGTCCAGCATCGCCTGACGCTCGGCGATCTGGGCCCCCGTCCACGCACGGCCGGCCTCGGCGAGCCAGCGCGTGACGCCCTGCGCGCGGTCCCAGCGCACCAGCGGTACCGAGCCCACGAGCTTCTGCCAGATGGGGAGAAAGGTGTCGAAGTCACCCGGGGGCACGGCGTCCTCCACGATCTCGTGGCCGGCGTCGGCGAGGCGGTCGGCGACCCGTCGCACCACGGCCTCGATCTCGGGTTCGGTGGTGACGAGCGGCGTGCGGAGCACGAGGCGTACGCGCGGACGGGCGCCCGGCGGGAGCGGGGGGGTGGGGCTGGGGCCGGGCCGCGCCATGGCGGTGTGCATCGCGGCGGCGTCGGCTACGGTCCGCACCAGCGCGCCGCAGGTGTAGAGGATGTTCGGGGGGTCCTGCCCGAAGGCGTTGGGGATCCGGCCGCGCGTCGCCTTGAACCCGACCAGCCCACAAAAGGACGCGGGGATTCGCAACGAGCCCCCGCCGTCGCTCCCGTGCGCCACGGGGACCAGCCCGGCGGCGACGGCCGCGCCACTGCCACCGCTCGATCCTCCGGGGGTGCGGGTGAGCTCCCAGGGGTTCCGGGTCGGCGGGCGTCCGGATGGCTCGGTGACCGGCATGGCGCCCAGCTCGGAGGTGGCGGTCTTGCCCAGGATCACGAAGCCCGCGGCGCGCAGGGTACCCACCGTCCGGTCGTCCACCGGTGACCAGATGGCCGGCATGCCCTGGCTGCCGAAGCGGGCGCGGCGGAACCGGACGACGTTGAGGTCCTTGATGGCGATGGGAACGCCGTGGAAGGCGGGAACGTCGGCGCTGGTGTCGGTTCGGCGGGCGTCCTTCCGTGCCGCCTCCTTTCGCGCCGCGTCCGCGTAGACCTCGACGAAGCTGTGGAGGCTCGGATCGACCCGTTCGATGCGCGCGAGGCAGAGCCCCACGGCCTCGGCGCTGGAGATCTCCCGGGTGCGGATGGCGCGGGCGAGCGCGACGGGTCCGGCGTCGACGAGGTCGTTCGATGACATCCCCGTCCCTACCCGGGTCAGAAGGTACCGGCGATCCCCGCCGAGCCGACCATGACCCACGGGGTCAGCGTGGGGCCCGCCAGCTGGAGGTCGATGCCGAGCGCGTCCCGGGGGTCGACCCCGAGGGCGCCGCGGAGGCCCTCGTTGTAGGCCTCGATGCGGGCGTCGGCGGCGTCGACGACGTAGTAACGGTCGACGTGGCGTTGCTGCCGGGGGACGGCGACGACCCAGCCGATGCCGCTCGCCGCGGCGAGGCCGCCGGCGCCGATGAGGAACGCGGGGGCCACCGGATCGGCGTTGTTGTCGAGCATGCCGATCCCGGCCGCACCGAGCAGGGTCCCACCCACGAGGAGAGCGCCGCCGCCGAGCTGGGACGCGGTCCGCTGGTCGCGGAGGCGGTTGAGGAGGTCGGTGTCGCCGACGGCTTCGGCGAACTGGCTGGTGCTCAGGACGGCCGAGCCCCCCTGGTACACCGCCCACGTCGTGTGTGCGCCGTTGCCGGTCGTGAGGCGGGCCGAGGTGCTGTTGGCGCTGACGCCGCGGGCGAAGTGTCGGGCCTTGTAGGCGCGCAGCGCCGCCATCGGGTCGAGCGGGGCGGCGGCTGGGGTGGCGACGGGTTCGGGGACCGAAACGGCCGACTGGTTGGACGGCGGCGCGGC
>JAYVAS010000668.1:0-4609 GCA_043750895.1 Pseudomonadota bacterium | reverse complement strand
ACGCCAGTCGGTGTTCCGTCGTGGTTCCAGATCGAGAATCCTTCGGAGACCCAGACCACCTCGGGCTCCGGATCGGCGTCGGCCTGGAGGACGAGGGGGGTGTAGTACGCCGACATTTCCGCCATCGCCGACCGCGCGTTCCAGAGTTCGACTCCCTCGCCATCGAACACGGCTCCCTCCGTCAAGATCTCCTGGCGCCCATCGCCGTCCAGGTCCGCGGCGACAACTGCACTCGAGTAGTCGAACCCGGAATCAGGGATCGAGGCGGCGACCCCGCCGTCTGCACCAGAAAGCACGTAGTTGGCAACCAGGATCTCCGCCGCACCGTTCCCGTCCACGTCGGCCGCATAGGGGGGCACATTGTTGTTATCGTGCCAGGATCCCGCAGGGGCCCGCCACCGCTCGGCCCCGTCCTCCCCCTCCAAGATCACGACTGACAGGTCATAGTCGTCGACCTCGGTCTCGAACACCACCGTCACCACCTCGGGCGCCCCATCCGCGTCGAGATCGGCGATGGCCAACCCGGCCCCCAGCGTGGGCTCCCCACCGCGCTCCCAGCGCCACCGCACCATCCCGGTGGCCCCGTCGAGCGCCACCACGGCGGACTTCCCCCCGAGAACCACCACCGGCGTGTCGCCGACGCCGTGCGCGCCGTCTCCATCGGTGTCGTCGAGGTAGCCCACCAGCGCGGGGGCCTCACTGTCGCCCCCCGGGGAGTCGGTGTACGTCCACAGGGACGTGATGTGCCATGGGTCCGTCACCACGGGCGCCGGTTCGGCCACACGACACGACGCCTCCGAGGGGACCAGCCCGACCGAGGGCTCCTCCGGACATGCCCAGACGTCGTCGACCTTCCCATGTACCGCTTGATCGGAGCAGCCCACCAACAGGAAGGACAGCAGGCCGGCTATTGGCCGGGAGGGGTCGATGGCGCGCTCCCGTCAAGAGGGGGGGACGACCGGTTCACTCCGGAGGGACCAGCCGACCGTAGCGAAACCACTCCGGGACCGCATAGCGGAACTCCACGGTAGGACACCTCGTCGACACGCAGCATCAGCGTGTCGTCACTCATCGCCAGTCGGGCGCCCGCGAGTGAGAAGCCGCCAGACACGACGTGAACGGTGCCGTCCGGCGCGACCGGGATCCGCTCCACCGGCGCCGGTCGGCCCAACAGCGAAAGCTCGAGGACGTCTCCGAGATGTGGATCCTGACGGGGGCGCAGCGCAAACCGCTGGGGGAGGTCGTGCCAGCACCCAAGCTCAGCGGCGACGAGCACGAACGCACCCGCCAGATCGCCATCGCTCGCGGCCGCACCGCAGGTCCAGGTCATCCGAACCCGGGGAAACGGCTGGTACCAACCGACCCCGCCTGGGACCGAGAACCAGGCGTCCCCCGGGAGCCCTCCCGCGAACGTCGCCGCGCCGACCACTACTTCCTCTCGGATCTCCCAGGAGTCCGCCTCCGATCCGAGACCGGCGGGCCCGAAGCTCCCCACGACGAGCGCGTTCCCTGGGCCGTCGACGAGGCTCACGTCCCGGATACGGGCAGACGCGGTGAGCTCACCGACACCCGCGACCCGGACGGGCACGAGCGGCACACCCTGCGTTGCCGCGCGGCGCAGGTCGCGGGCGCTCCCCGGCAGCAGCGCGAACTCCCCGTCGCCGGGGACGCAGCCGTCGCCCCGGGGCGGCGGCGTGTCGAGCGAACGTCCCCCCGCAACGGCCGGCGTAGGCGATTCCGGTTCGGACGTCGGGGCGACCGGCCTGGCAGCCTCGTCACCCCCCTCCGGGCCCCCTCCATTCCGGGATCGCCGGCCGCTACTGGTCGAGGTGGTGGCGAAGTACTGGTAGCAGACCTGAACGTAGCCGTCGTCGCCGCCATCGGCGGTCAGGTGCTCCCGGAAGTTCTCCGCACAGGACTGGTTCCCTATGCCGTAGTCGAACAGCGTGTCGGCGCCAAGCCGCACCTCGACCGCCAGGAGCCAGAGGGCGTCTACCGCATGCCCGGCGAGGCACACGTTAGTGTCGCGGCAACTCTGAGCTCGATTCGGAGGGGTTCCAAACTGAGGGTCGTACGCCACCGCCGCCCACCCTCCGTTCCCGTCCGTCGCGATCGGGGTGAGGTCGAGCGTATGTTGGTCGTCCGCCTCAGGATAGTTGTCGCCGCCCGAGACGGCTTCCCAGTCCCCCTCCGCGTATCGGATCGTGCCCGGGAGCACGTTGCTCCTCCCTCTGATCTCGATGGCGTCGACGTACCCGAACGCCGCCGGGAGCGCCCTCGTCCAGAGGCTGCACTGGGCCGGATACCCGCCGATCCAGTTCTTGGTCTGCCCGAAGTTGAAGTAGTAGGCGCGCTCCATCGTCACGCACTGCTCCCCGCCCGGGATCCCGGTCGTGTCGAGTCCGGTGTCCGTGTTCCCGTCCGTGTCCTCCACCCCGTCGTCGTGGTCCGGAGGCTTGCCCGAGAGTGTGTAGTCGGAACACCCCGGCGTAGACAGCGTGGCCGCGAGCGCCGCGGATCCCAGAAGAGCGCCGCCCCATCGGGTCGGATGAGACGTCTGCACGACTCCTCCCGAGGCCCAGGCGCAACTCCCCGGGGAGAGCGGTACCAGGCCGGTATGCTGCCCGGTGGACCTACTCTGCCCGCTTGATTTCGATACGAAGCGTGGCGTTGCCGTACCCGGCACTGCCCCCTGGCGAGTTCGCCGCCTGAACCCCGAACTGCACCCACGACTTGGGCGTGGCGAGCGTAGTGAGGTCGACGTACGCGGAGCCGAAGGTGATGGTCTCGTTCGTCACCCATGTCAGGTTGACCGAGTCGATCGGCTGTGCCGCGTCCCACGACACCCCATCGTTCGAGAACCGCAACGCCGGCCGGATCCGCGCCGGACCGTTGATCTCCGACAAATGGTAGGCCACGCGAACCTTGGTGGCGTCCGCCAGCGCCATCGGATCGCCCATCGGATGGAATATCGCAGTTGTGGTGCCATCGGTCCACTGGGCCGTGGGACCGAGCAGGATCGAGCCCGGCGTCCGCCGGAGGAGCGTGGTGGCCGCCTCGGCGGCAGGAACGCCGATCAGGACGACGAACACCAGCAACAGCGCGTTCAGCGCTGAGGACCACACCCGAGTGGGGAGACGCCGCCGGCAATCAGCCGTGGGGGGGGGGGGGAGAGCATACACACCTCCGAGCAAGTGGGAGTCGCGAGTGGCTCCTCACCTCACCTAGTGATCGTACACGATTCTCATCCGGCGCGCAATCGAATTGAACAGGTCGTGGGTCCGAACCGGGGACATGGTTGACGTTCTAGACCGGGCACATGGTTGACACTTCCCGTCGGAGGTGCCGGTGCCCTGGAAGGAGCTCAGCAAGGTGGAACTCAGGAAGGACTTCGCGCAGGCAGTGCTGGTGGACGGGGTTCCGCTCGCGGAAGCGTGTCGCCAGCACGGAATCAGCCGGCCTACGGGCTACAAGTGGCTTCGTCGGTACGAGGCCGGCGGTGTCGCCGGCCTGTCCGACCACTCGCGCGCCCCTCGCGTTGTAGCAAATCGAACGCCGGGAGATGTCGAGGAGGCGATCGTCCAACTGCGAGGCCGCTACCCGAGCTTCGGGCCGAAGAAGCTGAAGGCGCTCCTGGAGAAGCGGGCGCCGGGAGGCGACTGGCCAACGGTGTCGACCATCGGTGCGATCCTCGAGCGCCGCGGGCTGGTGGAGCCACGGGAGACGCGCCGCCGCACACCGGCCTCCACGGCGCCGCTCTCGCACGCGCGGCAGCCGAATGATGTGTGGTCGGTCGACTTCAAAGGTCAGTTCTTGCTTGGGAATGGCCGCCTCTGCTACCCCTTCACGGTGACCGACAACGCCTCGCGCATGCTGCTTGCGGTGGACTCCTACCCATCCACGAAGGGTGAGCCGGTACGTCGCACGATGGAGCGGTTGTTCACGGAACACGGGCTTCCGACCGCCATCCGGTCAGACAACGGCTCTCCGTTCGCGTCCCCCGGTGTGCTCGGTCTGAGCACGCTTTCTGCTTGGTGGTTGAGCGTAGGCGTCGCACACGAGCGGATCGAGGTCGGCCACCCCGAACAGAACGGGCGCCACGAGCGGATGCACCTGACCTTGAAACAGGAAACGACGCGACCGGCTGCCGCGGATTTCGACGGTCAGCAGCGCCGATTCGACCGATTTCGGGCGTTTTACAACGACGAGCGGCCCCACGAAGCCCTGGGCCAGGAGCCCCCGGCGTCCGCGTGGGCACCGTCGGTGCGACGCTACCCCGACGATGTGGTGTCCCCCGACTACAGCCGGTGCGACCTGGTGCGCTCGGTGTCGCGAGGGGGAGCGATCAAGTTCTCCAAGAACGAGCTGTTCCTGAGTACGGCGCTCGCAGGGCACTCCGTCGGGCTGACCGAGATCGATGTCGACGTCTGGCTCGTCGCTTTCGTCGGTCTCGAGCTCGGACTGTTCGAGCCGGGTGACTCTCGTGTGGCCCCGTTCTCGGTGGGACGGCGAACGGCTCGCGATGCGGACGGCGGCGCAGACACTGAGGACCCGGAGGTGTAAACGATGTCCCCGGTTCGAGGTGTAAACGATGTCCTCGGGCTTGACA
>JAYVAS010000667.1:0-2967 GCA_043750895.1 Pseudomonadota bacterium | reverse complement strand
AGAACCGCTGCCGGTGACCGAATCGACGGTGTCGATGAGGCCCGCCGCCCCGACCAACGCGGTGGCCGGCACCGCCCAGACGTCTCCGTAGCTGGACTGATCGGAGGCGGCGACGAGGTCGGTGGCGCCGTCACCGTCGAGGTCGGCGTCGAGCGCGAAGGTCCCCTTGTCCCCCAGCGCCACCGAGCTGCCATCGCCGTACACCACGCCGATCTGCACGTCCGCGACGTCGACGTCGTCCACGCTGCCGTCACAGTCGTTGTCGACCCCGTCCAGCACCTCGGTGCTGGGGCCGGTGGTGGTGGGATCGGTGTCGTTGCAGTCGGTGTCGACGGTCACGCCGTCGCCGTCCTGGTCGTTGTCGTCGTTGCCCGCGCAGTCGGAGTCGACGCCGTCGTACCAGGCATCCTCGGCGCCCGGGTGCACGGTGGCGTCGGTGTCGTCGCAGTCCGCTTCAAGCCGGTAGCCGTCGCCGTCCTGGTCGTAGTCGTCCGCGCCGTCGCAGTCGCTGTCCACGCCGTCGTACCAGACGTCGTCGACGCCCGGATTCACGCCCGGATCGAGGTCGTCGCAGTCGGCGCCCACCGGGTACCCGTCCGCGTCCTGGTCGTCGTCGTCGGCACCGTCACAGTCGCTGTCCACGCCGTCGTACCAGGCGTCCTCGGCCCCGGGGTACACGGTGGGATCGGTGTCGTCGCAGTCGCTGTCGACCGGCACCCCGTCACGGTCCTGGTCGTAGTCGTCGTCGCGGCCGCAGTCGCTGTCGATGCCGTCGTACCAGGTCTCGGCGGCGCCCGGGTACACAGCGGGATCGGCGTCGTCGCAGTCGGAACCCCCCGTATCGGCGCTGCCTACACCGTCGCCATCGGCGTCCACCTGCACGATCAGGGAGACGGCGACCTCGATGTGACCACCGGAGACCGCGTCGTCGACCACCACGCTCACGCTGTGATCCCCCCAGTCGGTCGGAGCGGCGCGCAGCGTGTGGACGGCCACGTCACCCGGCGCGGGTGCGCTGGTGTAGGCGTCCAGCGTGTAGTCGGTGGCCCAGCTCCCGATCACCTCGAGGGTGACCGCGACCTCGTCGGTGCCGGCGTTGCGCACGGTGAGGTCCGCCTCGGCGGACTGCCCCACGAACAACACCCCGAAGTCGATGTCGCGGGGGGTGACGGCGATCGACCCGGAGACTTCGGTGTCCCCCGTCTCGTCCAGCTTCACCGTCGACTTCTCACAACCAACGAGGAGGACCAGCACAGCAGGCACGAGACGCATCGACCCTCACGGTGACGTAGATGAAGATTCTATGCCCGCGGGGGTGGGATTCGTTCCCCCGCGATTCGCAGCCGGAACCCGAAGCGGGGGCGGCGATACGGTGAGAGCGGGCTTTCGATCCGCCCCAGGGGCTCGGCCTGGGGGAGCAGGCGCTGCTGCTCGGCGGCCTCGGACTCCCCTTGGTTGACGATGAACAGGCTCCCGCCCGGCGCGACCAGGGAGACGACGTGGGCGAGGGTGGCGGCCGGGTCGAAGAGCCTCCCGGGCAGGCCCCAGGCGCGGTGGGGGTCCTCGAAGACGAAGGGGAGGAACCAGGTGACGAGGTCGTAGGGACCGGTCAGGGAGCGAACGTCGGCGGCCACGAAGCGACACCCCGGGAAGGCCCCGGCCATCGCCTCGCCGACGGCGCGCCGGGTGCGGAGGTTCCAGTACCGGCGGTGGGCATCCACCTCGACCGCGTCCCAGGCCCCGCCGAAGGTGGCCAGTCCGGGGAGCGTGGAGCCGTTCTTCGCGCCCACGTCCAGCCCGCGCGTCGGGGAGACGCCGACGTACCGATCGAGCAGGTCCAGCGCGTACAGGCTCTCGTCCCGCTCGACCTCCCCGCATACACGGAGCAGGTCTCCGAGCGGGTAGCGGATCGCGAGCGTATCGGCGCGTGCCCGCGCGGCGGGGTCGAGCCCGTCGAGCGCGGACGGCCCGGGGAGCTTCGCGGCGGGCGACCAGGTGAGCACACGCAGATGTAGCGCGGTGGGCGGGGACATCGACATCGGCGGTCATTCAACCTTCGGAAGTACCCACGCCTGGTAGCCGGGGGGCGCGCTGGGCACGCCAACCAGGGCATCGTCCGGGGGCGCCGCGCCGTCCGGGAGGACCACGAGAATCTCCACATCGGGGAGCGACGACCGGAGGGCCCGGAGGCCGGGTCCGGCGTCCGCTTCCGGTCCGGGGATCCCAAGGGACGCCGAGAGCATCCCGTCCCTGGGACCCAACGACTTGAGCGGGATGGCCCAGAAGGCATGTCGACGTGCCAACCAGAGGCTCTCGGGTCCCCCCACGAACCCGTCCTCCGCCCCGAGGCGACCGTCGAGCCACCGTTCGAGCCCCTCCAACTGGGCCTCGGCCGGCGCCACCTCCGCCGCAGGCGCAAACCGTCCGTAGAGTTGGGTCGCCGGGAGGATCCCGTTGCCCACCGCGAACAGACCCACCACCGGCACCACCAGCAGGCGGCCCACGCGCGGGACGGCGGCCAGGCCCCAGACGGCCCCCGCCACCACCAGGGGGTAGACCGGGAGCCAGAACCGCGGGGCGAAGGGCCAGGTCCACACGAGGAAGAGCGCGGTGTTGGCCACCACGGGCAGGAGGAGCTGGGGCGCGCGGCGGGCGAGGCCGTAGACCGCGACGCCGAACACGCCGAGGCCGTAGGGCCAGGGGTCTCCGGCGGCACCCCCGGTGCGCATCGGAAACACCAGCTCCCCCAAGGCGCTGGTCCCGGTCTGCACGTTCGCCGCCACCACCTGCGCGATGCGCCCTGCCAGCGCCGACGCCCCGCCACTGTTCCACGCGTCGGTGTAGAAGGAGGTGTGGGTTCGATAGTCGGCGAAATAATACAGGAAGTCGGCCGATACCGGCCAGCCCGCACGCGCCCAGGCGGTGAGTCCTACCGCGGCCGCGGTGCCCGCAAGCACCGCCCACGCC
>JAYVAS010000666.1:0-5255 GCA_043750895.1 Pseudomonadota bacterium | reverse complement strand
ATGTAGACCTCGTTGATCGCGCCGTTCCGCAGCAGCATCGGCCAGATGTGCGTCTGCGCGAAGATCCGCGCCGGGAGCGGGAGCAGCTCGTCCAGCGACCGGCCGACCCAGGTGCTGCCGGTCAGCGTGTTGAGCGCCCGGTTGGCGAACAGGATGGTGCCGGCGTGATCGGTGGCGATCACGATGCAGGGAAGCTGGTCGGGTTCGATCTGCATCGGCAGGGTCTGTCAGGCCGGCGCAGAGACGAGGTCACGGCGGAGGATAGTCATGGCGACCGAATATGACGGCAGCGTACGCGGATACCACGCCGAAGGCAATCCCGGGGATTCGGGCGGGTCCCGGCTACTCGCAGCTGCCGATGAACTCCAGCCAGGTGGACGTCCCGACGGCGTCGTCAGCGCAATCGTCGAGGATCACCATGTCGTTCTGGCCGTCGTGGCTCAGGTCGGCCAGGCGCCACGCGGGAGCGGTCGCCGTGCCGTCGCAGGTCGGCGCATTGGCCGATGCGCTGCCGAACGCCCCCGGGCTGTAGCCCTCGGGGAGCGTCCAGTTGACGAGGTGGCCGTCGAAGCGCGCGCCGCCGTTCACGTACACCCGCCAGATGGTCTGGCCGACGGTGGCGTCGTCACACGCGGTCGAGACGATGATCTCCGGCTGCAGGTCTGCCGTCAGATCGGCAACGAACCACGCCGGTTGCCCGGATCCGCAGTCGGCTTCGGGGGTGCCGGCGTTCGCGAACGCGTCGGCCGGGTACCCCGTGGGGAGCGTCCACCGACCACCAGCGGCCGAAAACGCGGCCCCGTCATTGGGGTACACCCGCCAGTCGGTCGTCCCGAGGTCGGCTTCGGTGCAGCTGGCCACCACGACCACGTCCTGCCGCGTGTCCCCGTCCATGTCGGTCAGGAACCACAGCGGCCAGTCGATACCGGCGTCGCAGGAGAGGCTGGGGCCGTAGTTCCGCTGGAACGCGCTCTCGCCGTAGCCGGAGGGAAGCGACCACGCCGCGGGAGTGGCGGAGAAGCTCGTCCCGGAGTTCGGGTACACCGACCACGCTGCCGTTCCGACGGCATCGTCGGTGCAGTCGTCGGTGATCACCAGCTGGGGGCGCCCTTCCCCGGCGAGGTCGGCGACGAAGTAGGCCGGGCTCGGCACGCCGCAGTCCTCGGTGTTCGCGCTCGGCTCGGAGAAGGCGCCCGTGCCCCAGCCGGACGGGAGGCGCCAGGTGGCGGGGCTCGGGGAGAAGCCAGCGCCGTTGTTGATGTAGACCTTCCAGCTCGAGGTGCCGACGGTGGCGTCGTCGCAGTCGGTGGTGACGAGCAGATCGGGTCGGCCGTCGCCGGTCAGGTCGAGGGTGGTCCAGGCGGGGGTGCCGGCGGTGGAGCAGGTGGCGTCCGCGCCCGTCGGCGTGAGGAAGCTCCCTTGCGGAAACGAGGGGAGGCTCCAGGCCTGGGGTTCGGCGAAGCCGGTGGCTCCGCCGCGGGAGAGGCGCCACGTCGAGGTGCCCACCGCGGCGTCCTCGCAGTCCGAGGTGATGACCAGGTCGGTGTAGCCGTCCCCGTCCAGGTCGGTGAGGGTCCACGCCGGGACGTCCTGGCCGCTGGAGCAGCGGGCGGTGTTCGTCGGGTCGCGGGCGAAGGCATCGGTGCCCCACGCGGTCGGGAGGGAGCGGGCGTCCGGCGCGGTGAACGCGCCGTCGGCGCAGACCGGCTCCCCGGTGGAGGTGTCGGTGTCGGCGTCGGCGTCCGTGTCCGCGTCGGTGTCGGCGTCCGCATCGGTGTCCGCGACCGGGCCCGCCGCGGAGTCGTCCTTGATCACGCCGGTGCACCCGAGGAGCAGGAGGACCACGGGAGACACGGTCAGATCCCGGAGTCTTCGGTGTCGCGGCAGGTGTTGCCGGCCTCCTGGTCCTCGGCGCGGAGGTCGGCCAGCGAGGTCTCGCACTCGTCCTGCTGCTGCGCGTCGGCCGAGGAGTAGACCGTGAAACACGAGTCGCAGTCGTACCCTTCCTCGCCGGCGTGGCAGTCGCAGATGTAGTTGCAGTAGTCGGTGCAGGGGCCGGTCTCGGTGAAACAGGCCAGGAGGATGAAGAACAGGGTCATGGTGTCTCGGGCGAAGCGAGGGGTGTCTATCGCGGGGGGAGGCGGGATACGCGCCCGCGATGACGACGTCCTTTCGAGACAAGGTGGTGGTGGTGACCGGCGCGACCAGCGGGATCGGGCTGGAGTCGGCGCGCCGGTTCGCGGCGGCGGGGGCCAAGGTGGTGGGGACGGGGCGCGACCAGGCCCGGCTCGCGGACCTGCAGAAGGAGGTCGACCTCGCCCTGACCATGGACGTGACCGACCCCGCCAGCGTGGAGATCGGGGTGGCCGCGGTGCTCGATCGTTACGGTGGTGTCGACGTGGTGGTCAACAACGCCGGCGTCGGCCTGTTCATGCCCTGGCAGCAGACGCCCGTGGCCGAGGTCGAGCGGGTGATGGCGGTGAACCTCTACGGGGCGATCCGCGTCGCGCACGGCTTCCTGCCCTCCCTCATCGCCCGGAAGGGGGTGCTGGTGCAGGTCGCGAGCGTGGCCGGACGCCGTGGTTACGCCAAACACACCGCCTACTGCGCGTCGAAGCACGCGCTGATCGGCTTCTCGGAGTCGCTCCGCTACGAGCTGAAGGGCACCGGCTGCAACGTGGTGGTGGTGTGCCCGCCCGCCGTGCGCACGCCGTTCTTCGAGAACGCCGGGTACATGACCTTCGACGAGGACCATCCGGGCCTCACGCCCATGAACGCCGCCCAGGTGGCGGAGGGCATCTACGACGCGACCGTCCGGCGCACGCGCACGGCCATCCTGTCCCCCCGCGCGAAGGTGCTGGACGCCATCAACGTGGTGTCTCCAGCGCTGTTGGAGCGGATCCAGAAGTACAAGTAGGCGGGGCCAACGTCGCCGCCGCCTGCCCTACTCGACATCCTCTTCGAGCACCCCACGCCCGCCGGCGATGAACGCGCGGATGTAAAAAAAGACGGGTCGGCTGATTCGCCGCGGGGCGTGTACTCGGCGACCATGTTTCCTGGATTGAGGCTCCTCTCTGCGCTCGGGCCCACCCTCGGGCGATTCGGATATCTCCGCCATCGAGCAGGGTCCACGCGTTGGTGACCTGCTGGCTCGGAGGAGGCGGTCGGGTGCGCGAGGCGATAGGTCACGTTCTACTCGAACTTCGTGAATAGGACGAGCCCACTGTCCGCAACGAATAGAGTCACGACCAGCGATACCGCACCGGCGACGCCGAACGCAAACCTCCCGGCCCCGCGCGCGAAGCGGAACCCGACAGCGCAGATACCGACCTCCGTTAGAGAGACGACCGTGGCCAACAGCGGGATGCCGACTAGGCTGAAGACGTCCTCGCTGTTGGCCCGAATCTCCCACCAGCCCTCGTAGGTCTGGTACACCTTCGCCATCTCCAACACTCCGTACCACTGCGCCGCTGCGCCGAGCAGCGCGGCGACCCCAAGCCCGACCGCCCGCCAGTTCGTTTGCGCTATCTGCACGCGTCATCCGTCCACGGCGCACCCCTGATCTCGCAACGGGCGAGGATGATGGAGCATCCCCCATCTGTGGACGGGACAGCCATGGCTTCGCCCCAGCCAACTTTGTGCCACTGCCCTGCGCAGTCCTGCGCGAAGTCGAGATCGCAGTCCTGGCACGCATATTTTGGCACTACCCGGCTCCCCCCCCCTGCAGGAATCGCTTTCGATGGCGTGCGACGAGGAGTTGTCGCTTGCGTCGCAGCCACGGCGTCAGATCCGGAGCCGCGGCATCGTCGACGAGGGCGTCGAGCTGAGCCAACGTCGCGGCGTCCCGGGCGCGAATGGCGAGCTCATTGGCTTCGCGGCCCTGTCCCTCTATGGCTTCATGGAACGCCTTCAGTGCTGCGTCTGCGTCGCCTTCCAACGGAGCGAGCCGCAGCCCCCGGAGGGAGCCGTAGGACCGAAGGCGGCGTTCGACGACCTTGAAGTCAACCTCGATACCGCCCTTCCGGCGCGCTACGAAATACGCCGCGAGGAGCCAGTCGATCCCATCGTATGGGAGGGGTCGAGGGGCCTGAAGGTGGTCGCGGAGGGCCTCCATGGCGTCGTCCGGCCGGCCCATCTGGATGTAGGCCCACATTCGGGAAGAGACCAATCTCCAGTGATGCGGTCTCCGGCCGCGAATTGCCCACGAGAGTTGAATGGCGAGTACGGAACCCCCGCCGTCACCGACCGCGCCGAGCGCCTCGGAGGCCTGCAGGAGCAGAAGTTCAAGGTCCCTGCTGTTCAACGGACGGTCCCTGTGGCGCTGGATCTCCTGGGAGAGATGGCCGTGGATCCACGCCAACGAGGGCCGCGGGCGAGCCATCGGGCCGTCAGGAAAGAACGGGTGAGACGGGGGAACTTCCTTCTTGTGGCGCGTCATTTTATCATCACGTCAAGTAGTTGCATGTCGGCTCGCTCCAGGGCCAATGGCAGCCCTCAGAACCTATGCAGCGCCCCAAGCATTTTAAGCACTCGAGCGGTTGGGGCCACCTTCTCTGCCCCCCCGCTTCGATACACCGGTCGAAGTAGACTTCGCAAATGGATTTGCAGTTCGACGCAGCTTCCTCGGACGGGGCCTCCTCGTCGTGCGACGAGTACCAATCGTAAGCCAGCGCGGCCGTCGCAGCCGCGACTGGCACCCATGGCCATGGCCCCCCTGCCGGCGGCCTGGCGACCGTGGGCCCGCTTGCCCCCGGCCGCGCACCGCCGCCGACCGCAACCCCGATGAGAACGTCCCAGAACCCCTCCTCAGTGTCCTCCGGTTCGTCATCGCCTGGCAATGTGGTGGACTCTGGGAGGACACCGCAATCTGGGGCCGGGAACTCGACCTCAACCGGTGGAAACTCGAAATCGGAAGGGTTGCATGTGCCAGAATACCGCGGCCCATACCGTTGCCACGTGGTCTTCGTCTCAGGGGGTGAAGTTGTCCTATTCGCGCAGTTCGCCTGGAGCCAGCATCCGCTGCCCCCGCCGTCATAGACCGAGGCAAGGAACCTACTCCCCTCTGCGCCCCAGCCGGTCTCGCCGTCGATGTTGAGGTACTGACACAGGTTGTCGACGTGCCCCCATTCGTCGTGGCCGAGCCAATCAGAACAGCATCGCTCGGCCTCGGACCGGTCCTCGCAGGTCGCGGTCCCTATACACTCTCCAGCGCTTGAATCGTAGCGCCAGCCCGAGCCCGCATCGGAGTAGACTTG
>JAYVAS010000665.1:0-3695 GCA_043750895.1 Pseudomonadota bacterium | reverse complement strand
GCCTCGAGGAGCGCCCGGGCCACCGCCTCGTCGTCGGGGAACTCGAAGAACCCGAAGAAGCCGACGCCGGGTTCGATGGCCTGGTAGCCGTGGTCGACGGTGGCGCTGATCGTGCCCACCGCCTTGCCGTCGCGGGTGGCGATGAAACACTGGACGTCGGCGAGCCCAAAGTAGGGATTCTTCTTCGGGTTGAGGAACTCCTTCCGCTCGAAACGGAGGGGGGCCACCCAGTGGGGATCGGACCCGTAGAGATCGAACCACACCTGGATGAAGGCGTTGGTGTCCTTCGGAAGGGTGATCGGGCGCACTTCGATGGACATGGCGGCTCCGGCGGCGGGGAGACTACGACGCGGCATGCGGCGGCGCAAACCCGTCGCGTTCCCCGTCGCGGCGCTGGGCGCGCTCGGCGAGGCCGTCGAAGAACACGTTGACGGCGTCCACCGCGGCGTCGGGCGTCTCGCTGTGGAGGATCGCGTACCGGAGCTCGGAGGCGTACGGGAGGCCCGACACGAAGTAGTTGGCGATCTTCTTCATCCGCCCCAACGCACCCCGATCGGTGCGGAACTCGCCGCGGAGGCTCTCGTAATAGCCCAGCAGAACCCGGCGTTTCTCCTGGGTGTCCACCTCGACGGGGACCTCCCCCAGCATCTCGGCGCGGATCTGCTTGAACACCCACGGGTTCTTGATCGCGCCCCGCCCGACCATCACCCCGTCGACCCCCGTCTCCTCGAACATCCGTTTGGCGCTGGGCCAGTCGACGATGTCTCCGTTGCCCAACACCGGAATGCGGAGGCGGGCCTTGGTCTCGGCGATCTTGTCCACGGCGCGCGTCCCCCCGTAGAGGTCGGTGCGGGTGCGCCAATGGATGGTGATCGCCTCTGCGCCCTCCTCCTGGCACATCCACGCGACGTCGGGCGCGTTGCGTTGCGCGTGGTCGAAGCCGCTGCGCATCTTGACCGTGAGCGGGATGCTGATCGCGGCGCGCACCTTGCGGACGATCTCGGTGGCGACGGGGAGGTCTTTCAGCAGCGCCGAGCCGCCGGAGTGGGCGCAGACCTTCTTGCTCGGGCAGCCGAAGTTGAGGTCGCAGATGTCGGCGCCGAGGTCCTGGACGATGCGTGCGCCCTCGGCCATCGCGTCGGGGTCGCGGCCGTAGATCTGGATCGCGACCGGGTGCTCGTCGGGATCGATCCGCGCCATGTTCTCCATCCGCTCGATCCCGCGCCGTAGGCCCTCCGACGCGATGAACTCGGTGACGGTGAGCCCGGTCCCGCCGATCTGGCGGATGAGCCGCCGGAACGTGAGGTCGGTGACCCCCTCCATCGGGGCCAGGACCAGGTTCGGCTCGATCCGGATGTCTCGGACCGAGTAGGCGAGGGGGAGGGACATGCGCGCGGTCCCTCTTCCTCCGCGCGCGCGGTGTGTCAAGCCGGGTCGGGTCGGACGCGCGCGGCGGGAGCTGCTGGCCGGCCGGACGCCCCCGAAGTACACCCGCGGCCATGCTTCCCCCCAAGGCGATCTCCGTCACCAAAGACGGGCAGCCCGATGACTGGCTCGCCCCCCGTGGGGTCCGCGCTCAGGTCGCTCCCGACGGCACCACCCGGCTCGTCATCTCCGTTCCCTCGTCGGAGCTGGCCGAGGTGCACCTCGCGCTCCTCGCCGCGCTCTCCGAGCCCATCTCCTTCCGCTATCTGCAGCTCACCGATCGCCGCACGGGTCAGCTCCCCAAGCCCCGGAACCTGGTGGTGATGGACGTCCCGCTCGACCGTGTGCGCGCCGCACTCGTCGCCCGCCCCGAGCTGGTCTGGCACGACGGCCGCCATCAGCTCTGGCTACGCGGCAACTTCGGAGAGCAGGTGGTGCTCGACGAGCTCGGCGTCCTCTACTGTTACCCCGACGACCCGTCGTTCCGTGACGCGCTGGCCGGCGTCCCGCTCGGCCCGGCGGTGGGCCTCGACGGTCGCGACTACGTCAAGGTGAACTTCCTGGCCGAAGCGGACCTGCAGGAGGCGTCGCTCGTGGACGCCCTGAACCTGCTCGAGGTCGGTGGCGGGGGCTGAGCGCGCCGCTCAGGGCGCGAGCACGAGGGGGGCGCTGGCACCGGCGCAGGTGTAGGTCCCGGCATCCCCGGGACCGCACTGGAGGGAGAGGCCGGCCGGAGGCACGGCGATCGGCCCCCGAAGGGCCGACCGGCCGACGACCTTCAGCACCAGGGTGTAGTCGCCGGGGGCGATGGGGGCGTCGAAGCGCTCGTCGCCGGTGGCCACCAGCACCCCGTTGGTGTCCTGGATGCGGACCCACTGCACCGGGTCGGAGGCTACGACGCGGAGCGGCGCCCGAGGGCCGGTGACGGGCGCCTCGGCCACCTCGACCGCGGGCTCGGCCGCGACGGCGGTGGACGGCTGTAGATCGAAGCTGTCGTCCGTTGCCGGAGGGGCGCCGGCGGTGGGTTGTCCCCGCTCGGCGAAGTACCAGAACGCGACGCCGAAGACCGCCGCGAAGAGGAGCAGGGCCATGAGGAGCACCAGCGCCACCACGGCGCCGATCACCAGGAAGTTGGTGCGCGTCGGGGCCTCGCCTTCGGCGACGGGTTCGGGTTCGGGCAGCTCCCGCTCGGCGAGCGCGGCGGCCTGGACGTTCTTCGGGGTGTTGATCACCCGCAACGGGGGGGCGCGGCGCGGCGCGGGGCCGGCTGCCGAGGCTGCGGCGGTGGGCGGTGGGCTGGAAGGCGCGGTGACCGGCACGGCGAAACGGGTTGCGGGAGCGGACCACGGGGGCGGCTTCAGCGTCGCCGGGGTGGGGCGAGGCATCGGGCGCTCTTCCGGCTCGAACTCAACCGTCCGGTCGGTGGGCGGGTGCTTCGGCCCGCTGCCGTCGAAGATGACGCGGCGGCCGGTGAGCGGACCCTCGCGCTCGGCGGGACGGAGCCGGCGCGTGACCGGCACCACCAGCTCCTCGGCGAAGCGGTCGAGATCAGGCGGGACCGCCTGCTCGGCGAAGGCGCGGAACAGGCGCACGCAGTCGCCGGGAGGGGGACGGCGTTGGGCGTCGGCCGCGAGCATCCGGGAGAGCAGTTCGACCAGCGCGTCGCCCCACGCGGCGTTGGGCATTCCCGCCGGCGCGTGGGTGCGGATCCAGGACAGGATGACCTCGTCGTGTTCCTCCGCGTCCAACGGCAGCATCGGCAGCCACTCGTTGGCGAGCAGCTCGACCAGCACCAGGCCGAGCGCGTAGACGTCGCCCGACAGGTCGCCGCGGTCCCCCTCGCGCCGCTCCGGGCTCATGTACTTCAGGCTGCCGAAGCGGAGCTGGTGCGTCTGCGCGGCGCGGTGTTCCTGGACCGAGCGCGCGGTGCCGAAGTCGAGGACCTTCACCTCTCCGTCGACGCTGAGCATGATGTTCTGGGGCTTGATGTCGCGATGGACGACCTGGAGTGGGCTCTCGAGCCCGTAGGGGATGCCGAAGTGCGCCGCGTCCAACGCCGCCGCGACGTCGGCCGCGATCTTCAGCGCCGCCCGTGCCGGCACCCGCTTTCCTTCGGCCCGGAGCGCTTCGACCAGTTGGTGGAGGTCCACCCCGTCGACGAACTCCATCACGATGGCGAGCCGCCCGTCGAGCTGCCCGAGGTGTTCGACCCGGACGATGCTGCGGTGGCGCAGCCGCGCCAACAGCCGTGCCTCATCGCGGGTGCGCGC
>JAYVAS010000664.1:0-2316 GCA_043750895.1 Pseudomonadota bacterium | reverse complement strand
GCTCCATCGCCAGCGGCGGCGACGTCAACGGGGACGACTACGCGGACATCATCGTCGGCGCGACCGGCTACGACAACGGCGCCACCAGCGGCGTCGGTGCCGCCTACCTGCTGTACGGCCCGTTCACCGGGGCCCAGGCGCTGTCCACCTACGACGCCCGGATCCGCGGGTCGGCGTCGGCGGACGCGGTCGGCTACACCGTGTCGGGCGACGGAGACGTGAACGCCGACGGCTTCGCCGACTTCGTGGTGGGCTCGATCGCCGCCGACGCGACGTCCTTGTCCAACAACGGCGCCGGGTACGTGTTCTACGGCGGGGGGTACTGACCAAGGCGCGCGGCCGCCGTCACTTCGTGAAGCTGTAGGTGTAGTGCAGCGTCCCGTCCACGCCCCAGAACTCGCCGGTGAACTGGTCACCGTCGATCTCCACCCACAGGACACCCTCGGTGGCCTCGGAGTAGAACGCGGGCCCGTCGCCCACGATCTCCGTCGCCTCGGACCCACCGCCGCTGACCAGGAACTCGACCCCGCAGGCGGGCTCCATCCACTGGAGCGCGTGGTCGTGGCCGCAGATGTAGACGTCCACCTGCCCGCACAGCCCCTCGTCCACGAAGTCCTTCACGAACTCCCCGTTCGCGACGGGGAGCCACTCGAAGCCGTCGTACTCGCCGGCGTTGCCATGCGTGCCGTTGGAGAGGTACGGGTGGTGGCCGAAGGCGACCTTCCACGCCGCGGTGGAGGCGGCGGTGGCGCCGTTCAGCCAGTCGAGCTGGTCTTCGGTGTCGCCCCAGAAGATGGCGTTGGTGTCGAGGCCGAAGAAGTCGACGTCCCCCTCCGACAGCCCGTAGTAGTAGTCGGGCAGGTACCACTTGTCGGAGTGGTCGGTGTAGTCGATCTCGTAAGGGGGCCGCCACGCGTCCCAGCCGGCGCCGTAGCCGCCGTAGTCGTGGTTCCCGAGGACCACGTTGAAGCGCAGGTCGAGCTCGGCGTAGGGCAGCTCGAACTTGTCCTGGAACTGGTCGTCGTCGACGCCGTCCACCCCGTTCAGGTAGAAGTTGTCCCCCAGGTAGAGCACGAAGTCGCAGCCCTGGGCGTCGCATACCTGCTTCATCACGTCGGCCACCGCGTACTGTTCGTCGTTGCCGTTGCCGGCGTCGCCGAGGGCCAGGAAACGCACCGAGTGAGCGGTCGGCGTGGTGTCGGTGTCGGTGTCGGTGTCGGTGTCGGTGTCCGCGTCGGCGTCGGTGTCCGAATCGGTGTCGGCGTCGGCGTCGGTCTCGACCGTGGGCGTGGTCTCGGGAACCGGATCGACCTTGGGGAGTTCCACACAAGCGAGGAGGATCAGCATGCGCGCTCAGCATACGGGACCGGCGATGGCCCTGGCCGCCGACCTCTCCGAATACCGTCTGATGCGGGCGCTGCGCGCCGGTCAGCCCGGCGCGTTCCCGTCCTTGTGGAGCGCGCATGTGGGCGCGATCTGGTCGGTGGTGCGGGCCCTGGCCCAGACCGACGCGGAGGCGCTCGGCTGGGTCACCACCTTCCGCGTCGATCTGGGCGGGCGCGTCGCCACCTTCGACCCCGAAGCGCCCCTCGGGGCGCAGGTCGGGCAGGCGCTCCACGCCCACCTCCGGGCCCACTTCACGGCCGCCCAGCCGCTCCCTACCGCCCCGCTCCCCCGCACCGAGGCCGGCCTGCGGCAACTCCCCGTGGCCCTCCGTCTCCCGTACCTCGTCGAACTGTTCTTCGACGTCCCGAGCCCCGGCCCCGAACCGCGCTTCGAAGGTCAGGACGACACCGACGCCCGGCTCTACACCCACGCCGCGCTCCTGCGCACCCCCCCCCTGGGCGCGCTCTTCTTGCCCCCCGGGAACGAGGCGCCCACGCCAAAGCCGCGGTGGGGGTGGTTCGTGGCCGGGCTGTGCCTCGTGCTGATCGTCGCGACCTCGGCGTGGGTCCGCGACTTCTTCTTCCCCACCTCGTGGGCGCAGATGGCCGCGCTCCACACCTCGACCTTCGGCGCCCGCGAGCTGCTGCTCGAGTCGTCCCCGCCCCTGCTGTCGCCCCGGCTCACCGCCACCGACCTCCCGGCCCGCCTCTCCGACGTCCCCGATCTTTCGGCCGCCGGCCTGGCCCTCATCGGGGGCCGGGTCGTCCACGGGCCCGAGGCGGCGCTGGTGCTGGTCTACCACTCCGGGTCGGCGTTCTGGACGCTCCAGCACCACCAGCGGGCCATGCCCGACGGCGGCGACATCGTCCTCCGCCGCGGGGGGCTCGAAGCCCGCGCGGTGGGCGACACGGTGCTGGTCGGCTGGACCGA
>JAYVAS010000663.1:0-3374 GCA_043750895.1 Pseudomonadota bacterium | reverse complement strand
GAAGGGATCGTGGAGGTTGACGTTCTCGAAGCGTCGAAGGAGGTCCTCGACGTTGTTGGTGAAGAGCGCGCTCCGCTCCTCACCCGGCCGGATCGTCCTTCCATAGGCGACGATGACAATATCCGGATCCACCTCTCGAAGAGGGGCCATCCGGATGTTGTTGCTCGAACCAGATCGGCTCTGCGCGAGGTCCTCGACAACCGCCCGAACGCGCGGCTCGGTCCGCGATTCCACGGTGATGGTGCCGACCAGGGGGTGCATGGCCAGGAAGTGGAGCGGGAGCGCGACCGAGTGGCCGCATCCCAGCACATGGACGTTGTATTTGCGCATTTCGAGCTCCTACGCGGCCGCCGAGATCGAAGAGACCACGACGACCGAGGCCCCGTGGGCCTCCAAGAGGTGATGGACGAGATCTTCGGAATGGACCTCGACGACATGTTCCTGATCCCCGCCGCCGCCGTACAGAAGTCGCGCGGGAGCGATCAGGGCTGTATCGACGATGACGGTGTCTACACGCGTTGCGCCGAACGGGGGCGTCCCACCACGCGGATACGAGCAGATGCGCGCTGCATCCTGGGGCGGCGGAACGCGCATCTTCTGTCCGACGAGACCCCCCACCGCCCCGAGATCGACACGGTACGAGCCCGGCACCATCACGAGGGCCACCCGCGTGGGCTTCTGGGGGTTCCCGGCTGTGACGATGAGCGCCTTGATGAACTGGTCGAGGCTGACCTCGAACCCGCGGGCGCGAAGCGCAGCGCAGGCCTCGGCGGTCGACTCGGTCGGTGCCTTCGCGATCAGGCGAGCACGTACGCCATAGGCGTCGATGTGCATCTGGAGGTTGGTGCTGTCCTTTGGGGGGCTCATCTCACCTCCACCACTCGTTCAAGTAGTCGCCGAGCACCTGATACACCCTGGAAAGTCGCTCCAGGTCGCGTACATGGGGAGCGAAGGCTGTACGGACCCACCCCTTGGTTGTGTTGCCAAAGGCGCCGCCGGGGACGACCAGCAGCCCCTGAGAGTCGAACAGCGCATCGCAAAACCGAGCTTCGTCTTCGTCCTCGCTGGAGACCCGGAGGGTCAAGTAGAAGCCCCCATCCGCTTCGAGGATGCGGACTCCCGGACAGGCGGTCGTCACCGTGGACCGAGCGGTCGTATATGCGTTGCAGTACCCGCGTCGGACCTCCTCGAGGTAGGCCGCCATCGCGTCGCCGCTCGTGTCGGTCAGAAAGGCCGTGAGCGCCTCCTGCTCGAGGGTGCTGGGGCAGAGCGTGAGGCGCTGTGAGAGCGCCTGGAGTCGCGTGATGATCGCGCTCGGCGCCAGGGCGTAGCCGACGCGTAGTCCGAGCAGACTGAACGACTTGGAGAAGCTCTCGAGCGTGATCAGGTTCGGGTGGGTGGCCGGCGACCACGAGAGGTGATCCGGTCGTTCCTTGAACCAGAAGGGTCCGTACGCCCGATCCAGCAGGACGGCGACGTCGTGCCGGTCGGCGATCCCGATCAACCGGTCCAGCACGTCGTCCGGCCAGATGAAGCCCGTCGGATTGTCGGGAGAGGTGATGACGACGGAGCCCGGACGCCGGTCTCGGCAAATCCGAGAGAAGTCCCGCAGGACCCGGTCAGGGTCGCTCCGAGGCAAGAAGTCTCCGTCCGACCCCACGATCGGGAAGCGGACGACCTGAAGTCCTGCAAGCTCCGCCTGGTCGAGGTAGTTGGCGTACACCGGGTCGGGCAGCGCCACGGGCGACCCGAAGAGGAGCAGGCTCTGAAACCCGAGTTGGGTCGAGCCACCACTGGCGATGATGACCTGGTCCGGCGTCAGGCCGCGACGGCCGAAGACCTCGGGGTCGAGTTTGCCAGCGATGACCTCTCGGAGCCCGGCCTGGCCGTGGGTTTCGGAGTACCGCGTTGCGGCATGAAATCGTCCTGCGTTCTTGAGGATCGCCTCGAACGCAGGGGCAATGCCATCCATGGGCGAGTGGTCGCCCCATCCCCCCGCCGCATTCAGGCGGGCGTGCTTCGCCTTGTTCATGATGGCGCGGATGGCGTTGTCCCCGTCGAGGCGGGGCGCCACCCTCGATGCATGGAGGAGGCGGGCGTCCGCCGACAAGGCACGCCGCGTGGGCGCCCTGCTGTTGTCGGTCTGGTCGGCCAAGGGAGTCCTGATGTCAACGGCAGTGCTCATGGCTTCCTCGGGGGTAGTCGTTCACCACCGTGGGGGTAGGGAGCAGGACATCGGCCTCCCCTCGGTCGCGGGAAAACACCTGCAATTTTCCGCTCTCCTCGGAGTCTGATGGCGGCCGGAGACGGGGCTGCCGTTCGCGAAGATCGCCATTTTGTGGCCGGACTCGGCAACTCAGTTCCCTACTCAAGAGGCACGGACAGGAGAACCTGATGTCTGCTCCGCCCAGCCGAACTCCCACCGGTCAGGACACGATCGAGATCACGACGCTGCCGGTGCTCGCAGCGCTCGTCGCGCGAGCGGGGTCGAACCCGATCCTCAGCTCCGGCCCCGAGCTTGCCGAGCTCTTCGGAGCGTCCGAGGTCTCGATCCTCGACCTGACCAAGAACCCTACCGGCGCCTACAAGGTGAGCGCGGCGGCGCTCCAGTTCGCGGCGGTGACCGGCGTCGTCAGCATCGTCGGCGAGGGAGGGCTCTTCGAGGAGGCCAGGCGGGAGGCGGCGCTGCTGGAGGGGATGAAGAAGGCCATCGCGTCGTCCACGGGGAATTTCGCCGCGGCCGTGGCGCTGCTGGCCGAGAAGTACAAGCTGCCGGTGGACATCTTCATGCCGAAGGAGTCAGCGGTCCCCCAAGAAAAGCGGGACCTCGTCCGGCGTCTCGGGGGCGAGTTCGCCAAGGCCATCCACCTGGACAGCCCCTTCTTCGACGACGCGCGCGTGGCGGCCGAGGCCGAGGCCCGTCGGGTCGGCGTCGCCCTGCTGCAGCCCTACGACTCGGCGCTCGCGATCCTGGGCAATGCGGCCAGCCTGGTCCTCGCGGCGAAGGGCGGCCACGCCCACGACTACGACCTCGTGGTGGTACCGAACGGTGGTGGAGGGCTCGGCGCCGGCCTTTTCCTGGCGCTGGAGTCGCTGTCCGTCGGCGTCGCGCGGAGGGTCTGCGCGGAGCCCGCCGTAAGTGCGTCCTTCGCGGCGGCGGTTGCCGGCGGTGGGCCCGGGGCCGTCGCCGGTGGGAGGTCGCTGGCCTCGGGCGCGAACGTCAAGCGCCACGGGTCCCTCACCTGGCGGGTGCTCTCCCGCTTCGAGCTCGCCCCGGGCAAGGACGTCGACGCCGGAACCGGAGATGTACTTGAGAAGGGCCATCTCAGTAGGGTTCCCTTTCTTGGCGTTAGGGTCTTCCAGGGAGTTCAGGG
>JAYVAS010000662.1:0-7754 GCA_043750895.1 Pseudomonadota bacterium | reverse complement strand
GGAAGGTCCTCGGGCTGGATCACGTCCCCGGGGAGCAGGATGACCGTCCGTTCGATGACGTTCCGGAGCTCGCGGACGTTCCCGGGCCACCGGTAGGCCTGGAGCAGCTCCATCGCCTTCGCGGCGACCCCGGTCACGTTCCGACCGAAGGCCCGGTTGAGCTTCTCGATGAAGTACTGGGTCAGCAGCGGGACGTCCTCCCGGCGTTCGCGCAGCGGGGGGACCTCGATCGGCACGACGTGGAGGCGGAAGAACAGGTCTTCGCGGAACCGGCCGGCCTTCACCTCGTCTCGCAGGGTGCGGTTGCTGGCCGCGATGACCGCGACGTCCATGAGGATGTCCGCGTTGCCGCCCACGCGACGGAACTTCCGGTTCTCCAAGGCCCGCAGCAGCTTGGCTTGCATGCCCAAGGCGAGCTCGCCGACCTCGTCGAGGAACAGAACGCCCCCCGACGCGACCTCGAAGAGGCCCCGCTTGGTGACCTTGGCGTCGGTGAAGGCGCCCCGTTCGTGCCCGAACAGCTCCGACTCCATGAGGGCCTCGGGGAGCGCCGTACAGTCGATCTCCATGAACGGACGCGCCTTCCGCGCGCCATGGGCGTGGATGCTGCGGGCGACGAGGTCCTTTCCGGTGCCCGACTCGCCCTGGATGATGACGGTGGGGGCGTCGACCGCCTCGACCCGGCGTAAGGTGTCGAAGAGCCGACGCATCGCCGGGGACGAGCCGACGATCTCGCCGTAGCCGACGCGCTCACGATCGCGGAAGTAGACCACCTCCTGGCGGATGCGCTTCTCCTGGAGGGCCCGCGCGGCCGCCAACGAGGCTTCCCGCAAGTCGAACGGCTTGCTCAGGTACCCGGACGCGCCGAGCTTGGTGGCTTCGATCGCGCTCTCGACCCCGCCGTGGGCGGTGATCACGATGACGGCAAGGTCGTTGTCACCCTCGCGCAGCGTCCGGAGGGCGGTGAGTCCGTCCATCACCGGCATCTTGAGGTCGAGGAACACCAGGTCGGGGGCATGGGCCGCGACCGCCTCCAGGCATTCCTTTCCGTTCGAGGCGCTCAGCGTGCGGTAGCCGGCGGCCGCGAGGTGCTCACACAACGACCAGCGGATGAGCTCTTCGTCATCGCATACCAGGATCGTCTCGGACATGGGGGTTCTCGTACTCGGTCTGTGCCATCTTGCACATCCCGTGCCACGCGTCCCCTCCGCATTTCATCGGCACGTCCCTTGCATGACCCCCGGGAGGAGCGCGTCATGTCCGGTACCGAGCTCAGGCACGTCGTTGAGAGCGTGGTGGCCCTGATGGGCACCCACTCGGGCCGTCTGGTCGCGGTCACCGTCGCGGTCCCGCGTCCGGACTCCCCGGGCGCCGTGGCGGAGCTTCTCGTCGCCGAGCTGGTCCTCGCCCGACTGGGCCGGATCGAGGTGAGGGCCACCCAGGGGACCGGCGGGCTCCGCCTGCTCTCGGCGGAGTTCGTTCGGTGACCCCGGTCATCGCCGCAGCCCTCGCGGGGCTCGTCGGCTCCCCCCACTGCGTCGGCATGTGCGGCGGCTTCGCGACTGCGGCCGGCCTCCCCTGGCACGCCGGGCGGCTCACCACCTACGCGTTGCTCGGCGCGTTGGCGGGGCTGGGGGCCCGATGGATCCCCGGGAGCGCGTGGGTGCCCGCCACCGTCTCGGCGGTGCTCCTCGTATGGTTCACGGCGCGGCTGGCCGGTTGGGCACCGGCGCTCCCGTTCCACACCCCCCGGTTGGTGGCATTTGCCACAAGCTTGGGTCGGATCACCCACCCGCTCGGCCGCTTCGGCCTGGGGCTGGCCACCGGCCTGTTGCCCTGCGGCCTGACGTGGAGCGCCATGGCGCTCGCCCTCGCGGCCGGCTCCCCCGCTGCCGGTGCGCTGACGATGGTGGCCTTCGGCGCCGGCACCCTGCCGGCCCTGACGCTCGCCGCCCGCGCCGTCCGACGGCTCGGTCCCCGCTTCCGCCCGGCGTTGGCACTGATCGTGCTGAGCCTGGGGCTATGGTCCATTGGCGACCGGGCATCGTTGCCCGTTACGTCCGATGGACCCGTCTGCCACACACCCGAGGTGCCGTGATGTCCTTCAAAGAGATCCTCGTTCCCATCGACTTCTCCGAGACCTCCCTTCACGCGCTGCGCCTCGCGGTGCGCGTGGCCCGGGAGTCCGGCGGGCGACTCAACCTGGTGCACATCGGGGTGGTCCCCTACGTCGATGCCGGGCCCTTCGGGGCGTCGGTACCGGCGATGCTGGTCGCGGCCCACGACGAGATGGCCACGCAACGCATGCACGCGTTGCAGCGCGTGTGCCGAGAGGAGATCCCCGAGGGGATGGTCGTGCGCACCAAGGTGCGCGAGGGCTTCCCCCCGGAGGAGATCCTCGCCGAGGCCGACGAATCCAAGGCCGACGTCATCTGCCTCGGCACCCACGGGCGCACGGGCGTGGAGCGCGTCATCCTCGGCTCGGTCGCCGAGCGGGTCATCCGGGCTGCCAAGGTGCCGGTTTTGATCACGCACTAGGGGGCACTAGGGGCGGCGTCCCCCCCGACGTCCATCTCCCCGACCACGCGGGTTAGACACGCGCCCATGCCAGTCGTCGACGCGGCCACCGCCATCGCCGCCCTCCCCCGCTCCGGTCGTGTCGCGATCGGCGCCAACGCCGGGGAGCCCCGGAGCCTGCTGACCGCCCTCGCCGCTCAAGCGGACCGCTTCGAGGACCTCGAGGTGGTGCAGGTGCTGTCGTTCGGCTCCGATGCCCTCGTCACCCCGGAGATGGCGGGGCACTTCCGGGTCAACGCGCTGTTCATCGGCCCGGCGGTGCGGGGGGCCGTGGGAGCCGGGCGGGCCGACTACACCCCCGTGTTCCTGTCGGAGATCCCCGCGCTCTTCCGCCCCGGTGGCGCCCTGCCGCTCGACGCCGCGCTGGTGCAGGTCTCCCCGCCCGACGCCCGCGGCTGGTGTTCGTTGGGCGTCACGGTGGACGTCATGCGGGCCGCGATCGAGCACGCGCCGCTGGTCATCGCCGAGGTCAACCCGCGGATGCCGCGCACCTACGGCGACGCCTTCGTCCCGATGGATCGGCTTCACTACGTGGTCCACGTGGACCACCCGCTGCCGACCCTCCCGGTCGAACCCGCGGACCCGGCCGCCGACTTGATCGGCGCCCTCGTCGCCGAGCTGGTGGACGACGGCTGCTGCATCCAGGCCGGTATCGGCGGCATCCCCGACGCGGTGATGCGTCGCCTCGGGGATCGGCGGGATCTCGGCATCCACACCGAGCTGTTCTCGGACGGGATGATGAACCTCGTCGCCCGGGGGGTCGCGAACGGCCGAAAGAAGCGGGTGTGGAGCGGAAAGGCGGTCACCAGCTTCGTGCTCGGCTCCGACGCTCTGTACCGGTTCGTGGACGACAATCCGGGGGTGGAGATGTACCCCTCCGAAGTGGTGAACGACCCCGGCGTCATCGCGCGCGAACCGAACGTGGTGGCGATCAACTCGGCGCTCTCGGTGGACCTGACGGGGCAGGTCTGCGCCGACTCGATCGGCACCCGGTTCTACTCGGGCATCGGCGGTCAGGTGGACTTCATCCGCGGAGCGGCACGCTCGGCGGGCGGGCGACCGGTGATCGCGCTCCCCAGCACCGCCAAGGGGGGCACGGTGTCCCGGATCGTGGGCACGCTGGCGCCCGGCTCCGGGGTCGTGACCTCCCGCGGCGACGTCCACCACGTCGTGACCGAGTTCGGACGGGTGGATCTGCACGGGCGGTCGATACGCCAACGCGCCCGCGCGCTCATCGACATCGCCCACCCCCAGTTCCGCGCCGCGTTGGAGCAGGAGGCCAGGTCCCTCGGGTACCTCGCCTAGTTAGTCGATGAGGACGCCGCGTCCGAAGATCCGGTTGGGATCGGCGGCGTCCCGCATCCGACGCCACCCCGCCAGGACCGCCGGCGGCACCATCAGCGCGAGGTGGGCCTTCTTGAGTCGCCCGATCCCGTGCTCGGCGGAGACCGTGCCGCCGAGCCGCACCGCTTCCTGCGCCATCTCGAAGTAGCGGGCGCGGGCCAGCGCCAGCTCCTCCTGGTTCCGCGGGAGGAAGTTGAGGTGGAGGTGGCTGTTCCCCATGTGGCCGAAACAGACGCTCGGCATCCCGGCCTGGTCGTACACCTCGAGCATCCGGCCCAGCGCCGCATCCGGCACCGCGAAGTCCGTCCCGACCTTCTGGACCTGGTTGCGGACGACGATCTCGTTGACCGTGGCGGGCAGCGCGTGTCGCACCGCCACCAGCCGCGCCCGCCCGGCGTCGTCGGTGGCGACGATGGTCTCGTCGACCAGCGCGCCGGCGTCGGTCAGGCGGTCGAACCACGGCTCGAAGGGGGGGTCTCCCGTGTGCTCGATCTCCAGATACAGCGCAGAGTCCGCCGCGGGGACGTCGGGGAGACGCCCGCGGATGAGATCGAGGGAGTGCCGATCGTAGTACTCGATGCAACGGGCATCGGCGGCCCGGGCCGCGTCGAGGAAGTCGAGCATCGTCGCGCGGGTCGGAAAGAAGGCGAGGATCGCGAACACGGCCTCGGGAAGGGGGATCAGGCGCGTCCGGGCCCGGGTGACCACGCCCAGCGTGCCCTCGGAGCCGATGATGAGATCGAGCAGGTTCGTGGCGGGGTAGTAGCCAGCGGCCGTCTTCACGGCGGGCTCGGACCAGCCGGGAACCACCCACGGAAGGGGGGTGGTCCGGTCCGCCCAGAGGACCCGTCCGTCCGGAAGCACCACCTCCGCGGCCTCGATCCAGGGTCGGGTGGGCCCGTACTTCCAGGTGCGCGCGCCCGACGCGTTGCACGCGATCGCCCCGCCCACCGAGCACTCGTTTCGCGACGTCGGGTCGGGTGGAAAGAACCGACCATGCCCCTCGACGACCGCCTGGTAGGCGCCCAGGATCACGCCGCCCTCTACATCGTCGTCGGCGTGCACCCGATCGAGGAGCTCGGTGGAGAGCAGCACCCCGCCGAAGGGCACCGGCGCGCCGGTGGTCGAGGTCCGACGAGCGGTGACGGTGAGCGGCACGCCCCGGCGTTGGCAGTCGGCGACGACCTCGGCCACCTGCTCCGCGGTGCGGGGCCGATAGAGCGCCTCGGCGTGGCCGAGCAGGTTGGAGGCGTCCGAGAGGTAACCATCGAGGACGCCAGGGTCGGTGATGGGAGACACCTCCCGTCCTATCACTCCGCGAACGAGCGCCACCCGGGGTGCACGCGCAGCGCCTCTCGCTCCTCGGTGTCCGACAGCGCGAGGATCTCGGCGAACGTGGCCCGTCCGACCTCCGCCGCGCGCGCGGCCGCGTCGTGACGACCGCGCTCGGCGTGGAAGCGCACGCCCACCGCGGCGTGGTCCAGCCGCGCCACCCGCCCGTGGGGGGTCGCCAGCCACCCGAGCAGTCCCGCGTAGAGCAGGTCCGGGTTCTCCACGGTACCCGGGTCGGGCCGCTCGAACGCGAGGAGCACCGACCCCAACAGCGCGTTGGTGAGCGCCGCGCGCGCGATGGCGACCTCGGCGTCTCCCGTGCTCGCGCGCCCCGCGCGGATCATGAGGCGCCCGCGGAAGCCGCGGAGACGCGCGGCGTGGACCGGGTAGCCCCGTGAGAGCGCGCGGGAGAGCGCGGCGTCGATGAGCATGACCCCACCAGGGTCGCTGGCCCGCTCCATCAGCCGCGCCCGGAGGATCGCGTAGGGCGCGTCGATTCGCGGCGGCACCTCACCGACCACCAGCGCCCGCCCCTCGGCGAGTCGTTCCCGAGCCTCGCCCAATCGGCCGAGGTCGGCGGCAAGCTCGGCCGAGGCCAGGAGGAGCCCGGCCAACGCCAGGGGCGGCGCTTCGGCGCGCGCACGCGCCAGAACCGCCGCGAGGGCCCGGCGAGCGTCAGAGTACCGGCCTTCAAGGCGAAGGATGGACGAGAGCACGCTATGGGCGCGCCACGGGTCACGGGCTCCCCCCAGCCGCATTGCGTCGCGCGCGGCGGCCTCCGCACGCGGCAGGTCCCCCTGCTCCATCAACGCCACGGCCAGCGCCACGGCCGAACGCGAGGCCCCCGGCCACTTCGGGTCCCGCGTCGCCTTCCGCGCGCTCGCCTCGGCGGCCTCGAAGTCCCCGGCGACCAGCAACGCCCGGGACAGGCGCGTCCACACCGGCGCGGCGAGGTCGGGCCGTTCCCACTCGGCGTAGGCGGCGAGGGCACGACTGAGCGCGCCCTTCTCGGCCTCGATGTTGCAGCGCGTCCGCGCCAGCATCGCGGTGACCTCCTCCACCTGCCCCCGCTCCAGGGGGGCCCGTGCCGCCGCGCGTGCGCGCGCCAGCGCATGCCCGGTGGCCGCGGCCTCGGGGCGGACCTCGGCAGACGCCGCAGCGTACCGGAGCCAGAACGCGAAGGTGCCCGCGTCGGGACCCCGCGCGGCGACCCGCTCGTAGACGGCAAGACGCTCCGCCGCGGACTCCCGGTCGGCGCCCGCCTCGGACCACAACACCGCGGCCTGCGCCGACTCCTCCACCAGTCCGGCCGCCAACAGGACGTTGATGGTGCGTGGCGTGGGGACCAACAGCCGCTCGGCCAGCCGGCGACACAGGAGCGACCGGCGAGGGGCACGTGTGCTGGACCGGATACGCTCGCCCGCGAGGCCGAGCTGGTACCCCCAACCGCCGTCTCCGCGGGCCAGGATGCCCGACCGCACCAGGCGATCGAGCGTCCGCCGGGTGTCGTCGACCGGCGCGTCCACCGCCCAGGCGATCGCCTCGAGGTCCAGATCCCCCTCCGCCAGGGCGACGGCCTCGAGCACACGCCGCGTAGCCCCATCCATGGCTTCGGGCGCGAGCCCGATCTCCTCGTCCGGGAGCTGAGGGAAGGCGCTCGAGCCGTCCGCCCCGCCCGGCAGGGCATCGATCAGCGTCTCCAACAACCGGAGCCGCCCGCCCGTGGCGACCCGGAGCCGCCGGGCGAGGTCTCCCGGCAGCCCGTCCAAGCCGAGCCGCGTCGCGGCGAGCCCGGCCACCTCGGGTACCGTGAGCGGGGACACCCGAACCACCACCACCCGCCCGCCCACCGGCGGGAGCGCGTCCTCGCCCCACGCGGCCACCACCCAGGTGCCCTCCCGCTCCCGGTTGAACGCGCCGACGTCCATGGGAAGGGCCTCGGCATGGTGCAGCCCCACCAGAACAGGGGGCTCCGGGAGCGTGAGCCCGCCCGCCGTCGGCACCACGGTGCGCAGGCCCCGACGTTGGGCCGCTTCGACAGCGACATCCACGAGACGATCCCGGCCACTTCCTTCGGGGCCGGCGATCAGCAGAACGCTGGGGGGCCCGTCGAGGAAGGACTCGATCGCCGCCTGTTGTTCGGGTCGGACCAAGGCTCGCTGCGTCGGCAGGGACACCATCTCGCGCGGCACGAAGGGCGCGAGCCTGTCCAGCACCACCCGTGCGCTCGCGGGGCGATGCTCGGGTTGTTTCGCCAACAGCCAGCTCACCAGATCGCTGACCTCACGCGGCACGCTCGGCACCACGTCACGCAAGGGCACCACCGCCTGGGTGAGGTGCGCGCGCGCGAGCGCCGTGGGCGTGGTGCCATCCAGCGGGCGACGCCCGCTCAACAGCCGGTAGGCGAGCACCCCGAGGCCGTACAGGTCGCTCCGCGCGTCGATCGTGCCGCCGGTGAGCTGCTCGGGGCTCGCGTACTGGAAGGTGCCCACGAACTCACC
>JAYVAS010000661.1:0-14859 GCA_043750895.1 Pseudomonadota bacterium | reverse complement strand
ACCGTCGGCTGGGCCATCGAGATGGCGCTGATGGCGTGGATCTCCCGCCGGCTCACCCACGTGGGCATCCGTATCGGCGCGGGGGTGCTCGCGGCGGCGGTCGCGGTACGGCTGCTCCTCAACCCCGAGGCGCTCGCCTACGGGGGCGGGGAGGGGATGCTCATCTTCAACTGGACGCTCTACACCTGGGGCGTTCCCGCCGTTTGCTTCCTGCTCGCCGCGCGCTGGCTGGATCCGCCGGCCTGGTCACCGCGCGCGCTGCGGGTGGTGGCGGTGCTGCTCCTCTTCGCGCTGGTCAACCTCGAGGTCGCCCACGCCTTCGCGCGGGACGGCGCGCTCTCCTTCCAGAGTGAGAACCTCGCCGAGTCGATGACCCGCTCGATCAGCTGGGGGGTGTTCGGCCTGGTCATCCTGGTGGTCGGCTTCGTCCGGAGCTCCCGCGTGGCACGCCTCGGCGGCTTCGCCTTCGCGTTGTTGGGCGCGGCCAAGGTCAGCCTGATCGACGTGTGGAACCTCTCCGGGCTCATCCGCGTCGGTTCTTTCTTCGGCCTCGCGGTGGTCCTGATGCTCGCCGCCCTTGTGTTCCAGAGTGTCGTCCTTCGGGAGCGTGCGCGATGAGACTTCTGCTGCTTCTGTCGTTCCCCACCGCCACGGCGGCCTCCATCGAGGCCTACCCGCTCCGCAGCGAGGTCACCCTGGCCCCCGAGGGCGTCACCCGCCTCTCGTTGCCGCCGGAGCTGATCGGGGCGTCGCCGAACGAGCTCGGGCGCACGCTCCGCGTCCAGAACGCCGACGGCACCGAGGTGCCCTTCGCCACGATCCTCTCCACCCAGAATCCGGAGCCCACCGAGGTCGCGCTCTCCTTGACCCCGACCGGACCGACCACCTGGTTGACCGGGGAGGCTGGACGCCCCATCGATTACCTCCAGTTCGACGTCGCCCGCTTCGGCGAGTGGCCGGGGGCCTGGCTGACGGTGTCCGGGCCGGGCTGGACGAGTCGGCGTACGTTCGTCTACGAGGGGGCGTTCGAGGGGTTCCCGTTCTCGAACACCACGGTGGACGTGGGGCATCGCGCGGGGCCCTTCGTGGTCACGGTGGAGACGGCGGACGGCGGGGGGCAGCGGATCTGGGACGTGACCGGCTACGTGCGCGCCCCCGGGTACACCCCGCCCCGGCGGGAGCTCTTGGCTGCCGGAGAGCCGGTGCTCACCGAGCAGGGTGCAGCACGCTGGACCGTGGACCTCCCGGGGGCGCGGGCCGTCACCGGCCTTCGCATCGAGGCGGAGGGGGACGTCTACCTCCGCGCGGTGCGGGTGGGCGTTCCCACGGCCGGCGCGATGCCGAGCCTCCAGGAAGTGGGCTCCATCCGCCGGCTTCAGGTGGGCGAGGCCAGCATCGATCAGGACCGGGTCGCGGTGGATCTGGTCGGGGACACCCTCCTGGTGGAGATCGACGCCGAGCGGGGCGTTCCGCTCCCGGTGGTGCGGTTCGAGGTGGAGTCGGTCGGGGCCGAGATCCTGGTGCGCGAGCCGGGTCCCGGGCCGCACGCCGTGCTCGGCGGGACCTACGACCACGATCAGGTCCACGACCTGGGCTATGCGGCCAGCGAGCTGCTCCGGGGCGACACCGTCTCCATCGAGGTGCCGCCGCCCACCCCCCACGCGGCGTACGTGCCGCTCCCCACCCGCGACGGCGTCGACGCCCCCGGGGCCACCGTCAACCTCGCCCGTTTCAAGCACACCCGGCCCATCGTCGCCGACGCGGGGTGGGTCCGCATCCCGCTCGACGCGACCGTGCTCGGGCACGCGCGTGCGGACCTCGGGGACGTCCGCGTCATCGACAGCGAGGGTCGGGCGGTGCCCTTCCTGCTGCGGTCGCTCGGCGCCGAGCTTCCGGTCGAGGTCACCGGGTACACCCGTGAGGAGCTCGGCCGTCACTCGCAGATCCGGGTGCCCCTGCTGGCGCCGGACGCCCCGTTGGCCACGCTCACCCTCCACACCCCCGCCAGCCGCTTCAGCCGCTCGGTTTCCATCCTGCGGGACCGCGGGCGCATGACCGAGACGGTGCGGTCGGTGCAGTGGGGCTCGGACGGCGTCGGCTCCGCCCTGGCGGTCAGCCTCTACGACCGGTTTGGCGCGGAGCTGCTGGTGGACATCGACAACGGGGACAACAGCCCGCTCCCCATCGATCGTATCGTGGTCTCGGCCCCGGCCTGGGAGCTGCGCACCCGCATACCGGAAGGGGGCGCGCGGCTGGTCTACGGCGCGCCGGGCGAACGCGCCCCGCAGTGGGATCTGGGATTGTTGGACCAGGAGGTCTGGAGGATGCCGCTGGTGGTGGCGACCCTCGGTGCCGAGGCGGCGCAGGCCGGGCCGAGCCTGTCGGGCGTCGAGAAGCTCGTCGTGGTCGGCGCGATCGCGCTGCTCGCCATCGGACTCGTGGGGATGACGGTGCGTGCTCTGCGTACGGGCGAGCCCGTCCCGGCGGACTGACCCGCGGGCGCCCGGTCGCGCGCCGGACGCGGCCTGCTACAATGCACCTATGTTGGTCCTGCTCCTCTCGTTGGCATTCGCAGCTCCCGACCCCGTCGTCGCCACCGTGGACGGGACCGCCATCACCGCGTCCGAGGTCGCCGCTGCGGCCGCGGGGCACAAACCGGCGGACGGCAAGGCCTACACCCCCGAGGAGCGGCGCGCGATCCTCGACGAGGTCGTGGCGACCAACCTGCTCTGGGTCGAAGCCCAGAAGGAGAACCTCGACGAGACGCCGCGGGTCAAGGCGGTCATGGCGGCCGAGGTGCTCCGGCTCAAGGCCTACGCGGACATCACCAACGCGGCGTTCACCCCCGAAGTGCTCGCGGCCTACTACGCGGCCCACGTCAGGGATTTCGCCACCCCCGAGACACGCAACGTCTACACCCTCCTGGTGAAGATCAGTGAGAAGCGGGATCAGGCCGCCGCCAAAGCCTACATCGACAAGGTGCGCACCGAGATCAAGGCCAACGGGGCCAACTTCGGGGAGATCGCGGCCAAGTACTCGCAGGACCCCTCGCGGCGGCGCAACGGGAGTCTGGGCAACCTGGAGCGGCGGGCTGAGGGGGTGGACCCGATGGTCCTCGCGGTGGCCTACAAGCTGGCTGAGAAGACAGTCTCCGAGCCCTTCAAGTCGGCGGACGGGTGGAGCCTCGTCTACGTCGCGTCGACAAAGCCCGCGGTGCAACGCACGCTGGAGGACGCGAAGGCGGACGTGCTGAAGGCGGCCAAGGAGGACGCGATGGCCAAGGCCAAGGCCGCGTACGTCGCGAGGCTCGCCGACGGGGCCAAGGTGAAGGTCGATGACGGCGCGCTCGGTGCCGTCGAGCTACCCGTGCGATAGAGACGGCCGGCCTGGAGTCGGTCATGTCCCTCGTCGATCAGTTGTCCGTCGATCTCAAGCAGTCGATGCTGGCGCGGGATGCTGCGCGCACGGCAGGCCTGCGCATGATCCGCGCGGCCTTCATCGAGCTCGAGAAAGAGGGGAAGGGTGAGGTGACCGACGAGCGTTGCCTCGAGGCCCTCCGTCGCCTCAAAAAGCAGCGGGAGGACTCGATCATCGCCTATGTCGCCGGCGGTCGAGAGGACCTCGCGGCCACCGAGCGCGCCGAGCTCGTGATCATCGACGCCTATCTGCCCACGCTCGCCGACGAGGCCCAGACGCTGGTGTGGGTGAAGGAAGCCATCGTGGCGTCCGGGGCCACCGGGCCCAAGGAGATGGGAAAAGCGATGGGCGCGCTGATGAAGGCCCACAAGGCGGACGTCGACGGGGGGCTCGCCCGTACGCTGCTCCAGCGGGAACTGGGCAGCTGATGGGGCCGGACAACGCCGCGGAGGGCCGATGTTTCGTCGCATCCTGATCGCCAACCGCGGAGAGGTCGCCGCCCGGGTGGCCCGCACGTGTCGTCGCCTCGGCATCGAGGTCGTCGCCTGCACCACCGAGCCGGACAAGGACCTGCAGTGGCTGGCCGAGGCGGACTTCGTCGCGAACCTGGGCGGGCGTACCGGCTACCTCGACATGGACACGATCCTCGCGGCCGCGCGGCGCCATGCCTGCTCCGCGGTGCACCCCGGATGGGGCTTCCTCTCCGAGAACGCGCTCTTCGCCACCCGATGCGAGGCCGAGCGCATCTCGTTCATCGGCCCCACGCCGGCCGCCATCCGCGCCATGGGTGACAAGTCGGTCGCCAAGGCCACCATGAAGCGGATGGGGCTGCCGCTGATCCCCGGATCGGATGGCCCGGTGCTCGACGCCGCGCACGCGCGGACGGTCGCAGACGCCATCGGCTACCCGGTGTTGCTCAAAGCCCGCTCGGGCGGCGGGGGGCGCGGCATGCGTCGGGTCGAGGCCGCGTCCGAGGTCGAGGGCGCCTTCAATCAGGCCTCCGCCGAGGCCCACTCGGCCTTCGGGGACGGCGCGCTCTACCTGGAGAAGCTCATCGAGCGGGGGCGGCACATCGAGTTCCAGGTCATGGGGGACACCTACGGGGACCTCGTCTGCCTGGGTGAGCGCGAGTGCTCCGTCCAGCGTCGCCATCAGAAGCTGATCGAAGAGAGCCCGTCGCCCGCCTTGGACGCCGGGACGCGCGCGCGGATGTCGGCCGAGGTGGCCGCGGCGTGCCAGCGCGCCGGGTACGTCGGCGCCGGAACGGTGGAGATGCTCCGCGACGACGACGGGCGCATCTACTTCATGGAGATGAACACGCGCCTGCAGGTCGAGCACCCGGTCACCGAGATGGTGACCGGCGTCGATCTCGTGGAGCAGCAGCTTCGGGTCGCAGCGCACGAGCGGCTCGCGCTTCAGCCGATGGCCTCGGGGCACGCCATCGAGTGCCGGATCAACGCGGAGGACCCGGACCAGGACTTCAAGCCGGCCCCGGGTCGGGTCAGTATGCTGCGGTTCGCCACCGGGGAGGGGGTCCGGGTGGACACCCACCTCCGGGAGGGGGACACCATCTCCCCGCACTACGACAGCCTCATCGCGAAGATCATCACCCACGGGCCCGACCGGGAGACGGCGATCCTGCGCATGGAAGCGGCGCTCCGCGGTACGCAGGTCGAGGGGGTGCCGACCACCATCGGCTTCCACCTCCGGGTGCTCGCCCACCCCGAGTTCCGAGCGGGGACCTACGACACCGGGCTCGTTGCGCGGATGTGAGACGAGGGCGTGGTGACCGCGGCGGGACCAGGGTAGGCGGCGCCATGTCCAACGCGCTTCGTCATCAGGGTCGTCATTTCGTGGTCACCGGCGCCGGCACCGGGATTGGTCGGGCCGTCGCGATTCGCCTCGCCGCCGAAGGCGCGCGGGTCTCGTTGATGGGTCGGCGCGTCAACCTCCTCGAGGAGACGGCGGCGCAGTGCGGCGGGGTGGTCATCGCCTGCGACGTCCAGGTCAAGGCCTCGATCGACGCCGCCTTCGACCGGGCGGGCCCCATCGACGGCCTCATCGCCAGCGCCGGCATCGGCGGGCCGAACGCAGCCGGCGACGGGGATCGGTTCCTCGAGCTGGTCAACACCAACCTCGTGGGCACCTACCACAGCCTCCGCGCCGCCCAGCGCCACCTCGTCCCGGGGCCGGGCTACCGCGATCTGGTGGTCGTCGCCTCCATCCTGGCCCGCTTCGGGGTCCCCGGGTACACCGGCTACTGTGCCAGCAAGGCGGCCCTGCTCGGCCTCGTCCGGGCGCTCGCGCTGGAGGTCGCCGCGGACCGGGTGCGGGTGAACGCCATCTGCCCCGGTTGGGTGGACACCGAGATGGCGCGGGAAGGCATCGCGGGCATGGCCGCTGGGATGGGCGTCACCTACGACGCCGCGCTCGGCATCGCGATGAGTGCGGTGCCCTTCGGTCGGATGGGGACCCCGGAAGAGGTCGCGGGACTAGTCGCCTGGCTGGTGTCGGCGGACGCCGGAGCGTTCACCGGCCAGGGCATCGACCAGAACGGCGGCGCCTGGATGGGCTGAGCGGGTGGCGGCCTAACGGCGACGACGGCGGCGGCGGGCGGTCGGGGCGACCGGCTCGTCCGACCCCTCGCTCGGGGCTTCGGCTTCCACCGCGGGCTCGGCGTCCTCGGTCGGTTCCGCGGGCGCGTCCACCCCTTCGGCGGTCGCGCTCTTCTTGCGCGGGCGGCGGCGTTTGCGGGCGGGGGCCTCGTCGGTCCCGACGCCCGGCGCGTCCCCGTCGGGCTCGGTGGCGCCGGACGGCGCATGGACCGCGGGTTCGGGCGGCCGGCGGCCCAGGGCGGCGGAGTCGCTGAGCACTTCGGCGAGCCCGGGGGTCTCGGCGCCGACACCGCGGGCGCGAAGCGCGGCAGCGACCATGTTGTCCAGGTCGATGAGGAGCGCCGACACGTTGGTGGGCGGTACGAACTGCGCCGTCGGCGTGCGCACCGGCTCCCCGTCCGGGTGCAACAGCGACCCGGCCCGCGCCAGGCCGTTCACCACGCCACGGACCACGCGGGTGGGAATGGACACCCGACCCTGCTTGATCCGCCGGATGAGGTCCCCGGTGACGTACTCCACCGCGCACTTCCGGTTCCGCTGGGCGCGTTCGGCGCAGGCGGCCACGAACTCCCCGAGGATCAGCACCCGATCGGCCACGGTGCCGAGCTCGATGCCCTCGTCGTTGAGGATCTGGCTGATCTTCTGCGCGTCGGCGCTGGGCGGCGCCGGGCTGTTCTGGGTGCGCTCCCCGGTCTGGCCGGGCAGGTCCACCAAGTAGCCGCCGGCCCGGTTGTCGGCCGCGAGCACGATGAGCCCCTTCTCCGCGGCCACTTCGACGAAACGGGTGAAGGACCGGAAGCCGAGGTCGGTCTCGGAGAAGGTGGGTGCCTTCCGCTTCATCGTCGTCTTGACGACGCTGGCGTGGACGGGCCCCGGCTCGTCCCGCTGGAGGTTCTCGATGGTCTCGAGCAGCAGCTCGACGGCCTCGTTGCGTGTCAACGAACCGGCGTCTTCCGGATCGGGCTCCGCGGGCCGGGCGTGCGCGCGAATGGTGTCGTAGAAGATGAACTCGTCACACAAATCGGCGATCAGATTGGAGGTGGACCCCTTGGTGCCACAGCCGATCACGCGCTTGTTGAGCTCCTTGAGCCGCATGACCAGCGGCGTGAAGTCGCTGTCCCCCGACATGATGACGTAGGTGTCCAGGTAGTCGCGGGTGAACGCGAGCTCCATGGCATCGACCACCAGGGCGATGTCGGCGCGGTTCTTGGCGTTCATCCCGTGGTGGGAGAGTTCGTACATCGAGACCCCCTCCAGCGTCAGATCCTGCTTGAAGCGCAGCCACCGGCCCCAGTCGGCGTAGGCCCGCGACACCAGGATCCGGCCTTTGTCCTTGAACCGACGCATCACGAGGCGCACGTCGAAGCGCCCGAGCCCTTCTTTCTCGCAACCGGTGGCGATGTTCTCGAAGTCGATGAGGAGGGCGATGTTCGCGTTCACGGTGGGTCCGGGGGAGCCGTCGGCTAACCCGCGAACGGCGCTGCCCCCAGGAAATCGACGTACCATTCCTCGTTGAGCCAGGGGTATCGGTCGAGGAGGGGGCGTCGCGCTTCGAGCGCGGTGGCGTACTCGTCGTTGGTGAAGGTGTGCCAGGCGGAAGACCCGTCTGGGAGCCGCACCTGACAGAGCAGGTGCCCGCCGTCCAACACCCGCGCCAGGCGCATGGGGAGGCGTGCCGGGCCCACACAGACGGCCTTCATCGCCTCGAACACCCGGTCATCGAAGCCACCATCCCACAGCAGCAGCTTCTCGCGGAGGGCACGGTACCCGAACACCAGGCGACACACCAACGACCGCGAGAGCCCCTCGGCGATGCCGGGTCCGTACAGAAAGCTCTGGTCGAACACCTGGCGGTGTCGTTCACGGTGGTCGCGCCAGTCGCCGTCGACCTCGACCGCGACGTAGTGGGAGCGGTCGAAGTCGGTGTAGATGGCGGGCGTGAGGACCACGGTCGTGTCGCCGCAGCCGGGACAGGCGAAGGCGTGGAAGCGCTCGTCGAGGATGGCGCGGCGCTGGTCGGGGAGGCGGCTGATGTGGAGCCCCTCCAAAACGTGGACCTGAAACGCGACGCCACACGACGCGCAGGGCACCACCTGCGATTGAAAGGTGCTCACCTCAGGGCCCGTCCGGAGACAACTGTGTGGGACCGAGGGCGTCGATGGGGGATGCAGCGGCGGCCGAATGCAACAGTTGTCTCCGGACGGGGCCTCAGCGGGCTTCGGACCAGTGGGTCTCTTCGATGGTCGCGGTGCCGTCTGCGTTTGCCCGAATCACGACCCGGTAGGGATCCGCGACCTGGGGCGGCCACGCCACCCAGAACCGGAGGACCCGATCAGGGGGCTTGGACTCGCTGGCGGGTGCGGAGACACGCGCGCCCTCCGCGACCGGGTCCGTGGGGCCGAGGAGGACCGGGTTTCCCAGCAGCCACGCCGCCCGTGGGGCGGCGTCGGTGGCCGGGAGGGCGAGCAGCGCGTACCAGCCGCCGGGGCTCTCCCGGGCGGCGACCCCGGCGGGGCCGACGGCGGCGGGGTGGTCGAGGAAGGGGCCGTCCAGGGTGTAGAACGCCCAGTCGCCGATCTTCCAACGGGGCTCCTCGTGGAAGTCCTTGCGGTCGACGCCCTGCTTGGCGAGCCAGGCGGCGTAGACGGAGCTCGGAGAGGGTGGCACGATGGGCTCCGCGGCGTGAGGAGGGGGGCCCGCGAGACAGGCACCGATGAGGAGGGAGATCACGTGGGGCGTCCGGCCCCGGTGGCGTCGGCGAGTTGGTCGGCACGGGGCGGAGGGGCGCCGTCTGCCGCGACCCCGCCCGGTGGCAGGTTCGGGGTGCCGCTCGCTGCGCCCGGCGCCGCCGCTCCGGTCCCGGTGGCCACCGGCGCGGTGTACGGCTGGCGGCTGACCACCACGGTCTTGAAGAAGTCCTTCACGCCGGCGGGGAGATTTCCGCCCCACTTGGAGTTGTCCGTGTAGCCGGCCGGGTCCTTGAAGTACTCGGCGTAGGCGTTGGCGAAGAACTCCTGCTCCGACATCGCCGTGTAGTTGTCCCCCACGGCGCGGATCACCTCGGCGGCCTTGGGGCCGAAGTGGTAGGGCCGGTGGTAGTAGTGGTTGAGGAAGAAGTACCTGGAATCCGAACCCTGCTGGAAGTTCGTCCAGTTCGAGTACCAGTTGGTCTTGGACTGGGCGACCCCGTTCTTCATCTTCTCCGGCACCGCGGCCCAGAGGCTGGTGAGCTCGGCCGGCTGCCCGTCGGTGACGTTGGTGCGGGTCGGCGACCAGCCGGAGTGCCCCATCCAGGTCTCGACCATGCCGGCCAACTTGTCCTTCTCGGTGTCCCCCAGGGGCTTCGAGGCCCCGGCGGCGTCCGTGTAGTTGGCGGGCCAGGTGTCGAGCTGGTCCAGCCAGCTCTTCACCCCGGCCTTGTCCCCGCTCAAGAACCAGAACTGCATCTCCCCCTGCAGCCAGGGGTTCACCTGAGCGGAGATCTGGGCGTGCACCGCGTGCCCGACCTCGTGGCGAACGGTGTGCGCCATGGCCGAGGGGGTGGCAGCCTGGCCGAGGCGGATGCTGTTGATGGTATCGGGTGCCTGCCAGCTCGGTCCCGTGCCGCCACCGCCGTTGATGGCATTGAAGGTGGTGAGCACGGTGTTGCTCGAAACGTCTTGATCGGGGAGCCGGTCGAGGGCAGTCCAGACCGCCTTCAGGATCTCGAGCCGCCACTCGGTCTCCTCGGCCTTCGCCTCGTGGTTGAAGCGTTGTTTGAAGAGCGACTTGGCCTCGGTGATGTTGAGGTTCCCGATGTCGAGCAGGCGCCGCATGGCGGTGCGGGTGGCGGCGCTGGCCGGCGGGGCCGCAATCCCGGTGATCATCGGCGCCAGCAGGTTGGCGGTGCGCGCCTTGTCGGCGACCCGGGCGACGTCGGCGTCCTTGAACGCCACCAGGGCGGCGAGGGTGGTCTCGGCGGCGCGCGCGAAGAAGGCCCGGAGCGCGGCGTCGTCCTTGAGGAGGGCCTCGACCTCGTCGTTGGGGGCGGCGGCGGGGGTCGCCGTGGTGTCGGTCGCGGTGCCCGGCGTGCCGGCGGCGCCGTTGCTCCCGCGGCGGACGCGGTCCTGGGCGGCCGAGTTCGAGCCGGTCTCACCGCCGCCGCGTTCGCGGCGTTGTGGGGCTTCCGCTTCGGGCGCTGCCGATGGGGCTTGTACCTGCTCCTGGGACATGCTCGCCTCGTGGTCGATGGTACCGCACCGGGGGTGCCCGGAGCAACGGCCTGGGCCACCGATCGACGAGCGGTTAGCGACGCGGCATGGAAACCCGCTTCACCGGCACCGCCCGGTACATCGCCGACGAAGGCCTCATGGCCGACGTCAATGCCTCCGTCATGCTCGGTCGGCCGCTGCTCGTGAAGGGGGAGCCCGGCACGGGCAAGACGCTGCTCGCCCACGCCGTGGCCGAGGCGCTCGGCATGCCGTTGTTGGTGTGGAGCATCAAGTCCACGACGAAGGCGATCGACGGCCTCTACCACTACGACGTCGTGCAGCGCCTGAACGACGCCCGTTTCGGCGACGGCGACGTCAAGGACCTCCGGCGCTACATGCGCATGGGTCCGCTCGGGCAGGCGTTCCAATCGGACTTCCCCTACGTCGTGCTCATCGACGAGATCGACAAGGCGGATCTCGAGTTCCCCAACGATCTCCTCCGTGAGCTGGACGAGATGGTGTTCCACATCCCCGAGTTGGACGAGACGGTCCGCGCCAAACATCGGCCGGTCGTCATCATCACTTCGAACGCGGAGAAAGAGCTCCCCGACGCGTTCCTCCGTCGGTGCCTCTTCCACTACATCTCCTTCCCGGACCGGGACCGCATGAAGCGGATCCTCGACGTCCACCTCCCGGGTCTACCGGAGGCCCTCGTCGAAGCCGCGTTCTCCCGCTTCTACGGGTTGCGGCGCGTGGAGGGGATCCGGAAGAAGCCGTCCACCAGTGAGCTCGTGGACTGGCTCTCCGTGCTGGCGCGGATGGGCGTGCCGCCCGAGGACATCCTCGCCAAATTCCCGTTCGCAGGCATCCTCCTCAAGCAGGAGGCGGACCTCGAGCTGATCAAGACCCGGCGTTCCTGATGCTGCTTCCGCTGCTCTACAACCTCCGCGCCCAGGGCCTGAAGGTCGGCATCGGCGAGTGGATCGCGCTCCTGCGCGGCCTCCAGATGGGGTTGGTCAGCGATCTGGCGGGCCTGTATCAGTTCGGGCGCACCGTCCTGATCCACTCCGAGACCCACTTCGACGCCTACGACCTGGCCTTCGCCGCGACCTTTCGTGGGGTGGAGCTGCCAGACGATCTCCGCGAGAAGTTGGCGGAGTGGCTGCGCCAGGCGGTCGCGGCCGAGGGGGAAAAGGTGGGCGCGGGCTTCCCGTCGATGGAGGAGCTCAAGCGGGAGTTCGAGAAACGGCTGAAGGAGCAGAAGGAGCGCCACGACGGCGGGAACTACTGGATCGGCACCGGGGGGACGTCTCCGTTCGGCAACGGGGGTCGCAACGAGGCGGGGGTCCGGGTGGGAGGCAAGGGTGGGGGTGGCGGGGCGGTCGCCGTGGCCGACGAACGGCGCTGGCAGGGCTATCGAACCGACATGACCCTCGACGTGCGCGACTTCAAGGTGGCGCTCCGCGCGCTCCGGAACTTCGCGCGGGAGGGCGAGGTCGCCCTCGACCTTCCCGGCACCATCGAGAAGACCTGCGAGAACGCCGGCGAGATCGAGTTGGATTTCCGCCCGGCGCGAATCAACCGGATGCGGGTGGTTCTGTTGTTGGACACCGGCGGGTCCATGGACCCGCACGCGGCGATGGTCTCCCGGTTGTTCACGGCCGCCAACGAGCTCAAGACCTTCAAGACCTTCGACGTCTGGCATTTCCACAACTGCCCCTACAAGTACCTCTACAAGAGCTACGAGACCTTCGATCGGACCCTCACCAGCAAGGTCCTCGACGACCTGACGCCGGAGCACCGGCTGGTCTGGGTGGGGGACGCGTGCATGGCGCCGTGGGAGCTCAACTCCAGCGGGTGGGGAGACAACGGCCCGACCGGCTACGAGTGGATCGCCCGGTTCGCCCGCAAGTGTCCCAACTCGGTGTGGCTCAACCCCGATCCGCCACGCTTCTGGGACCACCAGACGGTTCGGGCCATCGGGAACACCATGCCGATGCATGCGCTCACGGTGGACGGGTTGAAGCGCGCGGTGGCGCGGCTCCGCGGCGGGACGGCCGTGCGCGCGGCCTGAGGGCCCGTCCGGAGCGTCGCGCATCGCGCACTTTTTCGTGGAGCCGGGCTTGCGGCCCGACGTCCGTCAGGGGGGTGACGGACGTCCGTCAGGTGACAGTCGTCAGTGCGGACGCTGTCGACCGGTCGATGAAGGAACAACGACGGGAGTTCCAGAGTGTTCGGCCGGCACGGCCCTTGAAGAGGGGGCGGGGACTGCGAGGTTCCCGTGCCCGTCTCTCTTCTCCCCGTCCTCCTGGTGGCCATCCTGGCCGCCTGCGCTCCGGCTGCGCCGGTGGTCGCGCCACTCCTCCCCACCACGCCGTCCGGCGCCGGTGAGTCCGTGAAGTCCACACACACCGATCCGCCTCCGTCCGCGGGCCTCACCTACGAGGTCTACGTCCGCTCCTTCCAGGACAGCGATGGGGACGGCATCGGGGACTTCGCCGGGGTCACGTCCCGGCTCCCCTACATCGCGGAGCTCGGAGTCCAGACCCTGTGGCTGATGCCGGTGTTTCCGGCGTTCGGCCCGGCGGGCTACGATGTCGTCTCCTACGCTTCGATCGAGGAGGCCTACGGGGACGCCGAGGACCTCCGCACGCTGGTGGACGCCGCGCACGAGCTCGGCCTGCGCGTCCTCCTGGACCTCCCCTTCAACCACGTGCATCGGGACCATCCGTGGTTCGTGGACGCCGAGTCGGGCGGGCTCTACCAGGATTGGTTCGTCTATCGGACCGCCGCAGGGGACGGCGTGCGGTGGTTCGACAGCGCCGGGGGCGGTTCCTACTACGCCTACTTCGGGGCCGAGATGCCAGACCTGAACTGGGAGAACCCTGCCGTGTACGCCGCGATGCTCGCGGTGTTCGACACCTGGCTGGACGCGGGCGCCGACGGGTACCGGCTGGACGCAGTGCTGATGCTGGTGGAGGAAGGAGCGCAGATCGAGGGGAGCGACGCCTCGCACGCGCTTCTGGCCGAGATCCTGGCCGAGCTCCGGGCGGGTCACCCGGATGCCTTCTTCCTGGCCGAGGCCAGCGAGTGGGAGGTCGATCCCAGCCTCTCCTGGCTCGGCACCGACGCCACACCCGAAGCCGACGCGGTCCTTGACTTCCCCCGGCGGGACCTGTTGTTGGAGAGCGTCGACCGCGGATCGGCGGCCGACCTGGTGGACCTCGTGTCCACCCAGGTCGCGGCCGGGGCCGGGGCGCGCATGGCGCCGTTCCTGGGCTCGCACGACGTCGATCGCCTCGCCACCGAGGTCGGTTCGTCTTCGGCCCGGCGGGCGCTGGTGGTGGCCCACCTGCTGCTGCCCGGCGCGCCGGTCCTCTACTACGGAGAGGAGCTGGACCTCGCCAACGCCACCTCCGGGACGGGTCAGGACTACGCCATGCGGGCGCCGATGCCCTGGGACGACGGGCCCCAGGCCGGCTTCACCACCGCATCGGCGTGGTTCCCGGTGGATCCCACCAATCGGGCGGGCCTGAACGTGACCGACGCGCTGGCCGATCCCGACAGCATGCTGTCGCTGGTGCGCGCGCTCGGGTGTGTGCGGGCGGCGCACGGCCTCGAAGCCGACGAGGGGTGGACGCCGCTCTCGGTGGCGTCGTCTTCGGTGCTGGCCTTCGTTCGGGGCACGCCGGGGGGAGAGCTCCTGGTGGTCATCAACCTGGGCACTTCCGAGGCGCGGGGCGTGACCGTCCCGGTCGCGGGCGTGTGGTACGACGTGTCCACGGGGGTTCGACTCCGCGGTGCGAGGCGGGCCGGGGTCGGCACCCTCGCTGGCCACGGCTGGCGGGTGTACAGCGCGCGGCCGTCCACCTGCGCCCTCCCGGTGGGCGTCGCGGGGTAGCGGGGGCGGGGGCCTGGCGTTAGTCCGCGCGCGCTGGGCCGTCGTCAAGCGGTAAGACACGGGACTTTGACTCCCGCATTCGCTGGTTCGAATCCAGCCGGCCCAACCACATAGGGAGAACGCCGAGTATTTCGATATGCCGAGATCGCGGCAAGACGAAGTCGGCGTTTGTCGCTGGTTCCTTGAGTTCGAATCCGGTTGGTTGAATCGCGCGCCTACACCCCGCCTGACTTCGCGAGGGCGAACGACGATGCCCGCACCAGCGCCACGCCTTCCAGTGCGTCGACCCACTCCACCCACCACGGCTGAAGGCGAGCGCGGAGCCGGGCCAACGAGGAAACATCGTTATCGCTGAGCCTGCCCAGCTCACCGGGTCTACAAAGCACGGGAGCGGTGGCGTCAGCCCACGCATGGCTCTCCGCGCCGATCCCCTTCAGCCACCCAGCGCACCAGTAGTCCTCGGAGATCGAGGAGACCAAGGACGCCGTCAAGCAGGCCGCCTCGATCAGGCCGAGCCCGTCGAGGTCGGCTGGCACCTCCGGTCGGTCTCCGCCGAATGCGATCGCCGAGTCCGCGAGGAGGATCGCGTCGACATCCAGCTCCGCGCCCACCGTCCCGTACGCGCCGGTGACCTCGATGCGGCCGACAAGGGCGTCGTTGAGCGCCTCCAGCTCCTCCGCCGGAATCCAGTACTCCTCGTGTTCCCGCGCGCCGACGACCTGTCGCTCGTATCGAT
>JAYVAS010000660.1:0-5766 GCA_043750895.1 Pseudomonadota bacterium | reverse complement strand
CGAGAGCCGGACCGAGGGTCGTGTTGTGCACCCCGATGATGGCGCGGAGCCCCACGTCGTCGTTGCGGCAGAAGAGGACCTGCTCGTGATCGTAGGAGGCGAGTTGCTCGAAGATGCTCATGGGGGCTCTCGAAGGGGCCGCGTTTTATCCTGAGGCATCGGCGCTGTCGTCCGGAACCGCGCAATTCCAAAGTACGCGTACGCCTGCGGCCACTTCCGTCGCGGTCGCGTCCGGGCCGTACACCCGGGCCCCGTGCGGCGCCCACCGCACCGGGTCGGTCACCCGAAAGCGGCTGATCACCTGCGCTCCCGCCGCCGCCGCGAGGTGCCCCGGCCCGCTGTCGGCGCCGACCCACACCGAACGCGCCGCGAGTCGGGCGGTCTCCACGAGGTCGGGCCGGTGAATGAGCCCGGGCCAGGACTCCCCGGCCTCCTCGGGACCGAGCACCCAGGCGACAGGCAGGTCGGAGAGGGCGGCCGCGACCGCCTCCCACCATTCGGGCGGATCGCGCTTGGCGGGGCTGCTGGCGCCGGGTGCGAGGAGCAGCCGGGGCGGTCCGGGCTGATCCACGCGGAGCCGGGGCACTGGGTCCGCGAGCTCCAGGGCCGCGCCGAAGTGGCGCGCCGCCGGGCCGTCGGGCGCCGCGGCGACGTGGTGGACCGTCGGCACGCCCAGCCGCCGCAGCGCGACGCCCACGGCGGGAGAGAACCCGACGGCGACGTCCCAGTGTCGGGGGGCGGGGCCCCCGCCGAACAACCAGCCCACGTCGGCGCCCTCGCTGTCCCACACCCGGCCGATGCGCGCCGCACCCGGCACGTAGGCCAACAACGGGGCGAAGCGTCCGGCGCAGACCACGTCGACCTCCCCGGCCGCGAGCAGCGCCTCGAGGACCGGGAGGGTCAGGATGAAGTCGCCGAGGACCCCGAAGCGGACGAAGAGGGCCCGCGGCGCGGCCGTCATCCGATGGGTGTGAGCGGCGGGAAGCCGGGACGACGCAGGTAGGTGGCGAAGAAGCCGTCACAGCGGGCGTCGGCGGTGCAGAAGCGGCACACCTCGGCCTTGTGGAAGGCCACCACGTCGGGGAAGAAGAGGAGCGCCTTGCCGAGCTGGTGGTCGGCGTCGACGTACCATCGGTTCGCGCTCCGCCGCACGAGGCCGCCCAGCTCCCCCAGGTAGCAGATGGGCAGGCCCTTGATCGCCACCTTGACCCCCGCGTCCACCAGGCCCGGCACGACCTCGCGCAGCGCCGCGACCGCCCGCGGCCCCGGCACGACCGCACCCGCCTGCCCGCCGTCCACCGGGAACGGGAAGGTCAGGGTGAACCCCGCCACCTCCGCCGCGATGGCGGCGCGCGCCGCCGCGCGCAACAACGGCAACGCCGACGGCGCCAGCACCGTGTTCGCCACCACCGGGATGCCGGCCGCGCGACAGGCCAGGATCACCCGGGCCCCGGCGGCGAGCGTGGCACCGGCCTCGCCCGGCTGCAGCGGCAGCACGATCTGGTCCACCGGCAAGCCCTCGGGCTGGATGGCGTCAAGGTCTTCGACACCGGCGTGGAGGGTCACCCGCTGCATGCCCCGGGCGCGCGCCTCCGCGCACAGCACCCCGAGGTCGGGCCGCGACGCCGCGCCGACGCCGGAGAGGACCACCGCGTCGCACGCCCGCCCGCGCGTGCCCGCCTCCGCGAACCAGCGCAGGTTGGCCAGCACCTCGGCGGTGGGCATGGACCGTGTCGGGACCGGCGCGCCCGCCCGCACCCGCCCCGGATAGCTCCGTTGCAGTCGGATCTGCACCACCCGTGGCCGTTCCACGGCCCCGGCATCCGTCCAGGTCAGCACGGCACACCCTCGCGGCGGAGCTTTAGCGCGCTCGTCCCGTACCGTCAGGGGGGCGGCATGTTCCTCGTCTCGCTGTTCCTCGCGTGCACCGGCGAGCTGTCCGACTCGGCGACGGCCGGGCCCAACGCGCCCGAGGTCTACCTGCTCGCCCCCGCCGCCGACTCGGTGTGGGAGCCACTGGCCCTCATCCCGGTGACCGGGGTGCTGGTCGACGACGGCACCGCCGCCGATCAGCTGGATCTCTCGCTCAGCTCCGACCGCGACGGCGTGGTCGCCACCCCTGCCCTCACTGGCGACGGCCAGCTCGCAGCCACGGTGACGCTGAGCGCCGGACCGCACGTCCTGACGCTGTCCGCTGAGGACGCCGCCGGCCACCGCACCGATCGCAGCGTCTCCATCGTCGTCGCCGACGTGGCCCGCCCCTCCCAACCGTCGGTTCGTGTCGACCCCGAGGCGCCCGTCACCGGAGACACGCTGGTCGCCACCCTCGTCGCCCCGTCGGTGGATCCGCTCGGCGGCACCGTCAGCTACGCGTGGTCCTGGGTCGTCGACGGAACCCCCACCGAACACGACGACGTGCGCGTTCCCGGCGACCAGGTCGTCGCGGGTCAGACCTGGACGGTGACCCTCACGGCCACCAACGGCGAGACGCTCTCCACCCCCGCGTCCCGCACCGTCACCGTGACCAACGCCCCCCCGGCGGTGGCTGGGGTGACGCTCAGCCCCACTCCGCCCACCGCGACCACTGCCCTCACCTGCGCCGCCGGCCCGGTGGACGACCGGGAGGGCGATCCCTACACCCAGGCATGGACCTGGGAGGTCAACGGCCGCGTCGTGGGCGGCGTGGACCCTTCCCTGCCGGCCGGGACGGCGCTGCGGGGCGACGTGGTGCGCTGCGGGACCGTGCTCACCGCCGAGGACGGGCGGATCGTGACCGCGTGGTCCGCCGCCGCGTCCGTCGACAACCTCCCCCCCACGCTTGGCTCGGTCGCGCTCACCCCGACGCGCGGCGACGTCACCACCCCCTTCACCTGCGCCGCCCATGGACCGGTCGACCCCGATCTCGACGTGGTGAACGTCTACTTCACGTGGTGGGCCGGCAGCACCCTGCTCGCCGAGGGGCCGACCCTCCCCCCGGGCACGCCGCGCGGCACCGCGTTGACCTGCAGCGCCACTCCCACCGACGGCCTCACCGAGGGCCCGACCCTGACCTCGTCGCCGGTGGTCCTCGACAACGCGCCCCCCTCCGCGCCGCGGATCGTCGACCTCGGTGACGTGGCCGCCGGCTCCCCCGCCGCCTGCGGGGTGGCCACGCTCCCCACCGACCCCGACGGCGACCCGGTCGCGCTCACGTGGACCTGGGAGGCCGACGGAGCGGTGGTCCCCGCCGACGGCCCGGTGCTCCCCACGACCGGTCTGGACGCGGGCGTGGTGCTGACCTGTACCGCCACCCCGGACGACGGCCGCGCCCTCGGTCCCTCCGACTCCGCCGCCCTGGCCCTCGTCCCCCCCACCCGCGGCACCCTCACGTCCGGAGAGGCCCGCATCGTCCTCGAAGGCTCGGCGCCCGGCGGCCAGTTCGGGAAGGTGGTGGACGACGTGCCCGACCTCGACGGCGACGGCTACGCCGAGCTCCTGGTCGGCGCGCCACGCGGCGACGGAGGCACCCGGGGCGCGGTGTACCTCTTCACCTCGAGCACCCTCGCCGGCTGGGGGAGCTACACCGACCTCGACGCCGACGCCGCCTGGTACGGGCACGGCACCACCGACCAACTCGGCGGCGGGCGCGGGGCGGCGGGGGCCGCGGACGTCGACGGCGATGCGCTCGGCGACCTCCTCGCGGCGGCACCCCAGGCCGACGCCCACACCGCCGACGGCGGGGAGGTCTACCTGCTCTCCGGCGGTGGCCAGTCGGCGTGGGGCGCGGACGTCAGCCTCTCGGCCACGGCCGGCTTCTACGGCGACACCGGAGACTGGTTGGGCGTGCGGGTCGCGGCGGGCGATCTGGACGGTGACGGACTGGCAGACCTGATGCTCGCGGCGCCCTACCGGGACGCGGGCGGGGATCGCACCGGCTCGGTGCTGGTTTGGTTCGGCGGCGCCGGGCTGGTCGGCGGCGTGTACGGTCCCGGGGACGCCGACGCCGAGATCACCGGCGCGCGCGCCAACGATCAGCTGGGCTGGTCCCTCGCGTGGTCCGCCGACGGCAACGGAGACGGGTACGGGGAGCTGGTGACCGGCGTCTTCCTCGACGACACCAACGGCACCGACGCCGGCTCCGCCGCGGTCATCTCGGGAGACGACCTGGATGGCCGTGCCGCCTACGAAGGCGCCGCCTGGCGCGTCGTCCGCGGGACACACGCCGGCGATCGCTGCGGCTACGACGTGGCCAGCCCGGGCGACGTGGACGGCGACGGGCTCGCGGACCTGCTGGTGGGCGCCTACCTCGCCGACGAGGCGGGAGCCGACGCCGGCAGCGCGACGCTGTGGTTCGGACGGGCGGGCATCAACCAGGTGGTCGACGCCGACGCCGCCGACACCACCTTCCTTGGCCTCGCGGCCGGAGACCTGCTCGGCGGCGCGCTGGATGGCGCCGGAGACTTCGACGGCGACGGGCTGGCCGATCTGCTCTTCGGGGCGGCCCGGGCCGACACCGACGCCGGCGAGACCGGCCGCGCCTGGCTGCACCTCGGCGCGTCGCTCCATCGTGGCGGCGCGATCCTGCCGGTCAGCGGGGCCGCGGTCGAGATGGTTGGCCCCTCCGCGGGGAGCTGGTTCGGCGACGAGGTGGCGGGCGGCCTCGACGTGGACGGCGACGGGTACGGCGAGCTGGTCGTGGGCGCCCAGGGGGCGGACGGCGACGCCGACGGATCAGGCGTGGTGTGGGTCTACGAGGGGCCGTAGGGCGGCGGGTCGCAGCGGGACCGCCGAATCAGCCCACCGCGCGCAGGGCCTGCGCCCCTGCCAACTCCCACCGCACCAGGAACTCGGCCAGGGGCAGGGTGCGCTCCTCGGCGACGTCGTCCCAGGGGTTCGGGTCGAGCAGGGTGACCGTGTCGCCGAACGCGGCGACCAGGGCCAGGTGCTCGCCGAGCACGCCGTCGCGGCGCTCGGCCAGCGCCGCGATCCAGGGTCGGTTGTCGCCGAAGCTGGCGCGGCGCAGCGCCCCGGCGCGGCTCTCCGCGTCCGCGCCCGCGCCGACGGCCGCCGTGGCGCCGACACCGAGCACCGCATTGACCGCCGCGACGACGTCCGTGTAGGCGTCCCCAGTGAGCACGGTCCGCACCGCGGCGAGGAGCGCGGGCGCTGCCGCCGCGCCATCGGCGTCCACCGCCCGGCAGGCGGACGCGACGGGGGCGGCCGCGATCGTGCCACCGAGCCGGTGAAGGGCGTAGATCCAGGTCGCGAGGGTGATGCCGGTCGAGTCGGGCTGGGTCTGCATGGGGTGTCCGGGCGGTGCGCGAAGCTAACCTGTGGCTGGAGTCCGGAGGGCGGAGGCTGGAGGCATGGGGGACAAACAAGAAACCGCCAGGCAACGCGAGGCGGGCCCGGGGGCTCCGACCTCCGGTCTCCGGTCTCCGGTCTCCGGACTCCGGAGGCCGGAGGCATGGGGGACAAACAAGCAACCGCCAGGCAACGCGAGGCGGGCCCGGGGGCTCCGACCTCTGGTCTCCGGTCTCCGGTCTCCGGACCGGCGAGGTCCGTTTCGCCGTTTCGGATTAGCCCCTGCCCGTGTGGTTCCTCCTCGTCGCCGCGTGTACGCCCCCGGAGCCGGTCGCCCCGCCGTCGGTCGAACGTCCGTCCGCGAACCTCGTCGCCCCGCCGGTCCTCCCCTGGCGGGCCCTCGCCCACCTCGACCAGGGCGTCTTCCAGTTCCCGGACAGCAACACGCCGGCGCTCCCTGAGGCAGACGGGGTCTTCGTCCTC
>JAYVAS010000659.1:0-7857 GCA_043750895.1 Pseudomonadota bacterium | reverse complement strand
GCCGACGGAGCAGCGCCGCGGCCACCAGCAGGACGCCGAGGTGGGGGGCGACCCCGCCGGAGGTGGAGCACCCGGTCGGTTCAACCGCATCCTCCGGAGCGTCGGGGAGCGCACAGGGCTCCGGCGCGGGCACCACGGATCCGTCCGCCCCGTGAAAAGCCCTTACGTCGTCCATCAGGTCCATGATCCGCTCCCAGTCGGCATCGGAGAACTCCTCCACCGTGCCGGTCGCGACCCACAACCGCCCGGCGGCCCCGGCGGGGTCCCAGGCCACCACCCAGGCGGGCCCGCCCTGGGGGAGCTCGACCGTCTCCTCCACGAGGATCCAGGAGGACGTTCCGCTGAAGGGCTCGTCGAAGGACGTCGGGGTCTCCGAGCCGGGGAAGACCACCGCACCGGTGCCCTCGGGAAGGGGGAAGCCGAGGTCCACGGTGGGCAAGCCCGGCGCGATCACCGCGAGGCTGGGACGCCACTCGGCCAACGCGTCCGAGACGGGCAGCCCGAGCTGTACGTACAGGGGAAACCCCGCCGGCGCGTCGGTCTCCAACCAGAGCTGCGGAGCGTCGCAGGTACGCTCCGCGTAGACGACGATCGAGACGTCGGGGTCGGGAATCGGGAACGCGGACGCGGCCGAAGCGTTGGCCTCTCCCACGACGTACGGCTGGTGGGCGAGGGCGGCGGCGATGATGAACAACATTTGAGGATTATATGAACAAATGCGCCACCTGGCAACCGCGTCGTGTTCCAGGGCACGCCGGCGGACCTCGTGGCGGCCCTGTCGACCGTGACGGGGCGCCACCCCGCGCATTACGTGGGGGCAGGGCGGCAGCGTCTCACCCCAGCGTTTCCACCCTTCGCGCGTGCGCGAGGAACTCCGGCCCGATCTCGCCGAGCAGGCCCGCCTCAGCCGTCTCCAGCATCATCCACTGGCCGTAGAGGGCCAGGTCGGCGAGAGTCAGGTGGGCGCCGAACACGAAGGGGTGGCGCTGAAGCGTCTGTCGGGTCGGCGCGAGCGCCTCCCGCGCGCGGGCGATCAGCCCGGCACGGTCGGCCTTCCAGGCGTCCACACAGCCGGCCCCGAACTTCCGCTCCTTGACCAGCGTGTAGAGCGCGCGCTCCCAGGCGGTGGGCCAGGCGTCGCGCACCGCCGGAGTGGCGAGGCGGAAGAGCACGTCCTCGATGGGGCCCTCGACGTGGTCATGGTACGCCCAGATCGGCCCTTCGAGCCCGACCGGGACCAGGTCGTTGGGGGTCTGCGCGAGCAGCCAGGCGCAGATGGTGCGGGACTCGGTGATCACCTGCCCGTTGTCGGTCTCCAAGACCGGGACGTAGATGTAGCCGCCGGTGAGTCGTGCGAGATTCTCACGGTCTCCGTAGGCCACGTCGACCATGCGGAACGGGACGCCGAGCACCTCGAGCAGGCGCTGGACCTTACGAGCGTAGGGGCTGTACGGGAGACGATGGAGGGTGTGCATCGCGGAAAGGTACATCGGCCGAGCCCCGGCCCGCCCTGCCAACCGGGCTCCGCCGAGGCGCCGTCCCAGGGTCGGGTCCTCCTACTACGCCCAGGGCCCGTCGACCGAGGGCAGCTACACCAGGTCCCCGAATCGACCTACGACGTGTACCTGATCCTACCGGACTCGGCGGACTACCCGGACGAGCCGATGATCGCCGGGGAGTGCATCGAGGTCGGGGGCTGAGGGCCCGGGCGCGGCGCTACCGGCAGATCTGGTTGATGGGGTAACTCGCCACCAGGACCCCGGCGTCGAGGCGCCAGGGGACCTCGCACGCCACCCGGCGCTGGAGGGCGAGGGGGCCGTCGGCCCAGTCGGTCGTGGGCAGGAGGACGGGCGGGCCGTCGAGGCCGACGACGAGGAGGGCCTCGCCCGCGGGCGAGAACGACACCGCGACGGGTGACGCCGGCACGTCGGTCCACCGCTGCAGCCGCTGCCCGGTGCGCGTGCTCCAGGCGCTCACGTCGCCGCCGCCGCCGGCGGTCACGAACACCGCGCCGTCGGGGCGGAACGCGGCGCCCAGGACCGGGTTGGTGGCGTCGCCGACGGTGAAGCGCAAGGCGCCGGTGGCGGTGTCCCAGGTGCGGGCGGTGCCGTCGAAGCCGGCGGTGAGCGCCGTCTTGCCGTCGGGCGAGAACGCCGCGGCGGCGATCGGGCCCATGGCGTGGCCCGTGTAGACCCGCTCCAGGCTGCCATCCGATGCGAGGTACTGGACCACGTCGGCGCCATCGGTGGTGAGCAGGAAGCGCGCCCCGTCGGCGCTCCAGGCCGCGGCGTAGGACTCGGTGGCGAGGACCGGGATTTCGGCCACCGCGGTGAAGGTTGTCGTGTCCCACAGGGTGGCGCCGGGGCCTTCGACCGTGGTGACGATGCGGGCGCCATCGGGCGACCAGGGGGCAGCGCGGATGGGCCCGCGCGCGGAGCCCAGCGCCGCCAGCTCGACGCCGGTGGTGGCGTCGCGGACGCGGGCCTTGCCGTCGCCTTCGACCGTCACCAGCCGCGCGCCGTCGGGGGAGAAGCCGACCCAGCGCGCGCGCCCGCCCGCGGCGTGGAGCGTCAGGAGCACCACCCCGGTCTTCGGGTCCCAGGTGTGGATGGTGGCGTCGGCGCTCGCGGTGGCGACCCGATCGGCGGACCACGCCACCGAAACTGCCTCGACGGGGCCCCCGAGGTGGTGGAGGAGCGCTCCGTCCGCGGCGAAAAGCCGCGCGCCGTCCTTGGTGGCGACCAGGAGGCTACTACCGTCCCGGGCCACCACGCCCCGGGTGGCGGCGGTGCCGCCTACGTCGAGGCGTCGGAACGTGGCCGGGGTGTCGAGATTCCAGGTGCGCACGTACTGGTCGAGCCCCGCCGTCGCGAGCTGGCGACCGTCTGGGGAGAGCGCCATCGCCGCGATGGCGTTGGTGTGGCCCACGTACCGGGCCGTCCGACGCCCCGCGGCGTCCCACCACTCGATGGCGCCATCCTCCCCGGCGGTGAGCAGCGAATCCCAGGTCCACGCGACGAAGTTCACCGCGGCGGCGCTGGTGGCGACCGCCACGGGGGTGGGCGAGGGCCCGACCGTCCACGTGCGGGCGGTGTGGTCCTTGGAGGTGGTGGCGAGGCGGGTGCCGGTGGCGTCGAAGGCGGCGTCCGTCACCGCGGCGGTGTGGCCGACGAGCCGGGCCGCGATCCCCCGCGTGGTGAGGTCGAGCAGGACCACCGCCCCGTCGTCCCCGCCCGACACCGCCCGGGTGCCGTCGGGCGAGACGCGAATCACCTCGACCGCGCCTTCGTGCAGAGCCCAGCTCCCCAGCGGCTCGGCGTCGGCGCGCGACCACATCGAGACCCGTCCGCCGTCCCCGCCGGCGAGCAGCGCCGAACCGTCGGGGGTCCACGCGAGGGCGAGCGCCCGCCCCGCGGAGGCCCGCACCCGGCCCAGCACCGCGCCCGACGCGGCGTCCCACCAGATCACCGCACCCTCCTGACCCACGGCGGCGACGTACGCCCCGTCGGGGCTCGGCACGATACGGCGGGCGGTGTCGGCGCCGCCCTCGGGGGTCAGGAAGGGGATCTCTCGGACCGGGTCCCCGTCCGGGGTCCAGGTGGAGATCTTGCCGTCGAGCTTTACGCTGTAGAGGGCGCGCCCGTCGGGGCTCCAGGCCGACGCGGTGCCGAGGTCCTTCAGCCAGCGTTTCTCTCCCGTCCGCGCGTCCCAGCGGGCCAGGTAGAGGTCCCCGCCGCTGGAGAGCAGGTCGGCGCCGTCGGGCGACCAGCCCACGTACAGCACCGGCGCGACGTGGCCGACCATGACCTTGTCGGCGGCGGCGATGGCCTCGGTGGCGCGGGCGGCGAGGAAGGCGACATCTGGGGTGCTGTGGGACGAGAGCATCGCCTCGGGCAGGTAGGCCAGGGCCTTCAGCGGGTCGCCCGCCACCCACGCGAGGCGGGCGCTCTCGGTGTAGAGCGTGACCAGGCGGGCTTCGGCGACGTCCTGCGCGGCTTCGGCGCGGTCCCGGGCGCTCACGATGCTCACCACGCTCAGGAAGCCGCCCGCGACGAGCACCGCGGCGGCCACCGCGCTCGCCACCAGCACCGCGTAGTGGCGCCGCACCCAGCGACCCAGGAGCTCCCCGAGGGTGTAGCGGTGGGCGCCGACCAGCTGGCCCGTCTGGAAGCGCCGGAGGTCGTCGGCGAGCCCCCTCGCTGCGGGGTAGCGTTCGCGCGGCTCCTGGGCCATGGCGCGCTGCACGATGGTGACCAGCTCCGGGGCCAGCGTCGGCTCCAGCTTCTGGAGCGCGGTGGGCGGGCCGGCCAAGGTGGCGGCGAGGATCTCCGCCATGCCGGCGCACTCGGCGTAGGGACGCACCCCGGAGAGCAGCTCGTAGAGCATCGCCCCCAACGCGTAGACGTCCACGCGCGCGTCGACCTCCTCACCGCGGGCCTGCTCGGGCGCCATGTAGCCGGGCGTCCCGAGCACGGCGCCCGCGAGCGTGCGCCCGCTCCCGGGGTCCACCTGTTCGTCGGGGAGGGCCCGGTCGTCGGCGTGGTCGAGGCGCTTGGCGAGGCCCCAGTCGATCACCACGGTCTCGCCGAAGTCGCCGATGAGGACGTTGGCGGGTTTGAGATCGCGGTGGATCACCCGCTGGTCGTGCGCGTAGGCGAGGGCGTCGGCGACGGCGATGGCGTGAGGCAACAACGCGAGCCGGGCCCGCAGCGACCGGGCGTTCCGGAGGGCGTCCTCGAGCGCCGCCCCGGCCACCAGCTTCATCGCGTAGAACGGCTGACCGCCCTCGATCCACCGGCCCACCTCGTAGACGGGGACGATGGCCGGGTGCTGGAGGTGGGCGGTGACGAAGGCTTCGCGGGCGAAGCGGGCGTGCAGCGCGGGGGACTGACGGAGGGTCTCCTTGATGGCGACGATGCGGTCGATGCGGCGGTCCCGGGCGCGCAGCACCCGGCCGAGGCCGCCGCGCGCGAACTCGGCGAGGATCTCGTAGTTGTCGCGCGAGACCGGGTGCAGCCGGCCGAAGTCGGTGTCGGGCGAGGGCGGCGCCACCGCTTCGGGAGGCGCCGCGGTGGGCGACGTGTCGACGGAGGGTCCGTCCGGGTCGAAGGTGTCCCGGCTCACCCGAGCGCCTCGCGCATGCGGCGCGCGAGCATGCGGATGACCCCGGTGGCGACCTCCGGATAGGCGGCCAGGATCTCGACGAAGTCGTCGCGCCCGATGCGCAGCAGCTCCAGGTCGGTCACGGCCACGATCGTGGCCGTGCGGGGCCCCGGGTCGAGCAGCGCCACCTCGCCCAGGACGCTGCGCTCCCCGACCTCCCCGAGGACCCGCTCGCCCTTCAGGAGACGCGCCCGCCCGCTGACCACGACGAACAGCGCGTCGCCGTGGTCCCCCTCGCACACGAGCGGCGCCCCGGCCGCCACGTGGGCGTCGGTCGTGACCCGGGCCACGGCCGCCAGGGCCTCGCCGTCGACGGCGGCGAACAGCTCGACGCCGCGGAGCAACATCACCTTCTCGATGGTCTGGATCACGCCGCGTCCAACAGGGTGAGGGCGTGGGCGGCGGTGGGCCCCAGCAGGGGGTCGGGGCTGGTGGCGTGGGCGGCCACGGCGCCACGCAGCGCGCCCAGCCCGAACGCGCCGACGTAGTAGGCGGCGCACGCGGCCAGGAAGGGGGAGGGGTCGGTGAGGAAGGTCGTCAACCAGGCCTCGCGGCTCGAGCGGGGAAGGTCCAGGATCTTCTCCCCCACCGCCAGCTTCTGGTAACGCGGGGTGTCGTCGACGAGGGCGACCACGAGGTGGCGGACGTCGCCGGGGAGGGTGCTGTCGAGCAGTTCGACGGCGTTGGCCCGGCGGCTCGGGGCCGGTTCCAGCAGGTTGGCGCGCACGCGGTCCAGCCCGGCGCCCGGAAAACGGGCGGCGAGCAGCCCGAGGATACGCTCCCGGTGCACCTCCTGGCGCTCCCGCAGCGCCTTGGAGAGCAGGCCCGCGGCGCCGATGGCGTCCCCCCGCGCGAAGGGGTTGGCCTCCCGGGTGCCGTCCGGCGCGAGGGCGCTCTCGGCCTTGCCCATCGTCTCGGCCGCGGAGAGCGCGCGAAAGGCTCCCTCGAGCTCGGCGCGGATTCGGCGGTCGACCACGTCGGCTTCGGCGGGGGTGAGGGGGGCGAGGCGGGTGGCGCGGCTCAGGGCGCGGACCGCCGCCGCCGCGAGCCGGGGATGATCGAGCAGGGGGAGCAGCGCCGCGCGGGCCGGGGCGGTTCCGAGGTCGCCCAAGCGGGACAAGATCGCGGCGGCGACCGCTGGCTGGGCAGGGGAGACGGCCGCGGTCAGGAGCGCCTCGGTGCCGGGGCCGCAGGCGCGGACCGCCTGGCGGCAGACGGCGGGATCGGGGTCAGAGAGGTGCTGTTGGAGCGCGGTGCGGGCCGCGGGGTCGCCGGCGGCGGCGAGGGCGGCGCGCCCGATCGCCCGTACCTCAGGGTCGGGATCGGCCACGGTGGCGGGCCACCCGCGAAACGGGGTGCCGACCAGCGCGCGGGCGGCGCTCCGGCGGACCTCCGGATCGGGGTGGGCGAGGGCGGCGCCGATGGGCTCCACGAGCGCGTTGGCCACGGGCCGCGCCAGCTCCAGGGCGGCGAGGCGCTCGGGGGTGGAGGGCGCGGCGAGGCCGGCGACGAGGCTGGCCCACTCCTCGGCGGGGATCTGCGTCGGATCGACGTCCTCCGGGCTGGGGAGCCGCTGGCGCAGCGTCTCGGCCAGCGACACGCGGTACGCGGCGCGCATCCGCGCGAGGATGGCCACCCAGACCACCGCGCCGGCGATCGCCACCACGGCCAGCGGGCGGATCGAGGTCCCGAGCACGCTGCGGTAGCCGAACAAGGCCGCGCCGGAGAGGAGCTGGGCGGCCGGCCGCCACCGGTTGTCGAGGTGGGCGCGCAGGCGGGTACGCGCCGAGGAGGGCACGGGGAGGAACGCGAGCTGGCTCGCCGCGTCGTGGACCGAGAAGCGGAGGGTCTCGTCGCCGACCTTGAGGACCGTCGCCAGCACCAGCCCGGGCACGACGATCAGCGCCGTCTCACCGAGCGCGAGACCGAGGGGGAGCGCCATCAAGGCCCCGGCGACGCCGGCGTGGTGCAGCGCGTGGCGGGTCACGAGGAGCTGGATCCCCAGCGCCACCACCCCCGTCGCCACGGACATGGCGCCGAACCAGCTCGCCATCGCCCCCTGGTCGGACCCGAAGGTGTCGGCCGCGATGGCCTTGAACTGAAAGTCGACCAGGGTGACCACGACGATGCCCACCACCGTCGCGATCCCGAGCAGGCGCAGGTGGGCCGTCCCGGGCGGGCGTTTCGCCTCGGGGGCGCCGGGAGACGGTCGGGCCCGCACGTGGCCCTCCCACCCCGCGCCGCCCGAGCGTTCGAGGAGCGCACCGGCCACGGCCCCGCCCACCAGCAGCACTCCCGCGAGCACCAGCAGGAACTCCGCGCCGAGGCGGGTCGCGGTGAGCGAGATGACGCCCCCGACCACGATGTCGGCGGCGGTGCCGCCGGCGCCGATCAGCCCGAACACCCGCTTGGCGTCCTGGCTGGTGAAGCGGTCGCTCGCGATCATCCACACCTGCCCGATCATCACCCCGCTCATCACGCTGACCGCGAAGTAGAGCCCGACCTCCACCGCCTGTCCGAGCCCCACCAGTACGTAGCAGCCGCCCAGACCGGCGGCGCTGCCCAGCAGCGAGCCGAGCACGAGGGCCCTTCGGCTGATCCGGCGCGCGATGGCGGTGTAGAGGGCCCCGGCCAGCGCTGCCAGCATCGGGGTGGCGATGTACATCAGCGGGAGGTGGTCGGCGCCCACGTTGG
>JAYVAS010000658.1:0-7560 GCA_043750895.1 Pseudomonadota bacterium | reverse complement strand
GGGGATCGGAAGGATGCTCGCCAGCGGTTGGCCGAGGATGCCCGCCGGGCCGCCGAGCGTGAGGCGATCCTCGATGCCGCCGCCGACCTGGGCGGCGCGTCGACCGACGGCGGCACCGGACCGGACAAGCCGATGAACGCGGCCACCGGCGCGGCGATGGATCCCGACGTTGCGTCGGTGGGCCGCACCTTCGTCTACCGGGAGTGGGACGCCACCATCGAGGACTACAAGCCCCGCTGGGTGGCGGTCCGAGAGCAGGTGCTCAAGGAGGGCAGCGCCGCCTTCGTCGAGCAGGTGATGACCCGGCGCAAGCCCCAGATCGACCAGCTCCGGCGTCGCTTCGAGGCCTTCCGGCCGCAGGGGATGGTGCGCGTGCGCAACCTCCCCGACGGGGACGAGCTGGACATCGACCGCCAGATCGAGGCCGCGGTCGATCGCCGGATGGGCGTCGAGCCCTCCGAACGCCTCTACACCCAGCGGCACCGCCAGGAACGAGACGTCGCCGTCGCTTTCCTGCTCGACCTCTCCTCCTCCACCAACGAGTCCGCCGACGGCAGCCCGCGCCGCATCATCGACGTAGAGAAGGAGGCGTTGATCGTCGCGGCCGAGGCGCTCAACGCCCTCGGCGATCGCTTCGCGATCTGGGGCTTCTCCGGCTACGGGCGGGACAACGTCAGCTTCTACGTGGCCAAGGAGTTCGAGGATCCGTGGGACGCCCGGGCGCGGGAGCGGATCGGCCGCATGACCTTCAAGATGGAGAACCGGGACGGCGCCGCCATTCGCCACGCCACCCGCAAGCTGCTCGAGGCGCCCGCGCGCGTCCGCCTCCTGTTCCTGCTCTCCGACGGGCGGCCGCTCGACTGCGGCTGCGACCACTACTTCGACCGCTACGCCCAGGAGGACACCCGCGTCGCGCTCCGGGAGGCGCGGAAGGTGGGCGTCCACCCGTTCTGCATCACCGTCGATCCCACCGGGCCGCAGTACCTGGCGCGGATGTACGGCGAGGTCGCCTACACCGTCATCGACAAGGTCGAAGCGCTCCCGGCGCGGCTCCTCGCCGTGTACCGGAAGCTCGCGATGTAGGCTGCTTCGCCGCGGCCGGTGGTCGCGCGTTGCCGCCCGTCGCGCGGCGTCGTAGGCGGCCCCGATGTCCTTCGATCGCCTCCACGCACCGTCGGGTGCCCCGATCGAGCGCATGCGCGCGCTCAACCCGCGCGGCGGCGTGGTGCTGCTGAGCGAGGTGCACGGCATCGACGCGGTGCTCCGGGACTACGCGGAGCGCCTGGTGCAGGAGGGGTGGTCGGTCGCGCTTCCCGACCTCTGGTGGCGGCACGGAGTCCCCCCGTTGGGTACCCCCGCGCTGCTCCGGGAGGCGGTGGCGAGCCTGCCTGATCACGAGGCCCTCGCCGACGTGGCGGCGGCGCGGACCGCGCTGCCGGCGGGGCTCCCGCAGTTCGTGATGGGCTTCTGCATCGGCGGCCTCTACGCGCGCATGGCCGGGTGCACGCAGGTCGGATTGAGCGGCGTGGTCGAGTTCTACGGACGGATCGTGTACCCCGCCATCACCGCCAACAAGCCGGTGCAGCCGCTCGACTTGCTCCCCGGGCTGGCGTGCCCCATCCAGTGCCACTTCGGCACCGAGGACGCGGTCGCGCCCCTCGCGCACGTGGACGAGCTGGAGCGTCGCCTCCGGGTGCGGTCGACCCCGGGCCAGTTGTTCCGCTACGAAGGGTGCCAGCACGCCTTCATGAACCCGGAACGTCCCGCGTGGGCCGACGAAGAAGCCTGCGCCGCGTGGGGTCGGGCGCTGACCTTCCTGGAGCAGGCCGGGTCTGCTGGTTAGTGTTCGGCATGATGTGCGATCCTTCGTCGCTGGTCTCCCGCCCCCTCCCGATCGCCGCTGTGCTCCGGCTCGATGGCCGGTTGATGGCCGGCCCTGACGACGACGTCTTCGACGACGACGACTTCGACGACGACGACCCGCTCGAGGACGACGACGAGGAGTGGGAGGACGACGAGGAGCCCGGCGAGGAAGACGACGACGAGCTCGACGACGACGACGCCGATGACGACTGGGACGACGAAGAGGAGTGGGACGACGAGGACGACGAGGAAGAGGACGACGAGCCGCCCGCCGACGAAGACTGAGTCATCCTCGGACCGGATGGCGGCGCTCCGTGAGCGCCGGCACGTCCGCGTCGTGCGTCAGGGCTGCGCGCAGGTCTCCGCGTCGGCCAGCGCGGCGTCGAGGCCCTCGGAGGTGGTGCAGTCCCCGCTCTCGATCGCGGCGGTGCGGCAGGTGTACCACTCCCCGAAGGTGGCCTCGTCCGCCTCGAGCCAGTTGCCGCAGATGATGGACACGTCGTACGGCGACGAATCGCGCCCCGCGCTCTCGGCGCAGACGGCTGCAGCTTCGACATAGGCCTTGCAGGAGTTCTCCTCCGCGCAACCTACCAGGGACAGGACCAGCGACATGAGCAGCACGTTCGTCTCCGAAGGAGAGGAGTACTAACGTAGTGTTCAGGGTCCGGCACCGCGACCGGGACCGCGCCGATCCCGCACCCAGCGTTCCTCGACCGCCACGTAGCCTGCGGCCCGCATGACACCGGAGGGATCGGGACCGAGCGGGAGGTCGGCGGGGAGGGTGAACGCCCCGCCCCGGGTGAGCGCCCGGATGCGCGCCGCGGACGCCTCGTACACGTCCACCCGGAACAGCGCCGGGCCGAGCGGGATGTACCCGATCGTGGGCCAGGGCACGTCGCTTCGGGGTCGCACGGCGACCGGTCCCTCGGGGAGGGGGATCGGCTCCCCCCCGCGCGCGGCCGTCACCAGCGCCACCCGGTCGGCGGTTCGCTCCAGCATCGGCAGCGCGTACACCCAGTCGACTCCGAAGCGCACGCCGGCCCGGGTCAGCGCGTTCCGTGCCGCACGATCGAGGTCCGGGAGGAGGTCGGCCACCTCGTCGACGGGGATGGTGCCCAACCCGGACTCCAGCGCGTAGAGCACCCCGCGGGCGGGACCGCGCGGCACGTCGGCGCCGCGGAGGGGGGCCAGCACCGCTTCGATCCAGTCCCGCGTCCAGGCGGTGAAGCGCCGTTGGAGCTGGGTGAGGGCGGCGGGGCCGAGCCAGTCCGACCGTGGGATGCGGGCCAGGGGTTCCCGGAGGTCCGGGCCGGCGGCGAGGCGGGCGACCACTTCGTCCTCCCACCGGATCTGCCCGCGCGCGTCCATCGAGAACGCCTCGAAGGGCGCCTGCACGCAGGCGTGGACCCGCGCGTCCAGCGCCGCCGAAACCGTCGCGCGCACCGAGAGGGGCAGGCTCGCCGGGCTGTCGGCCACGAAGCCGAGCCCGCGCAGCGCTCCGAGACCGATGTCCCCGACGCTCACCCGGTCGCCGGTCACCGTCGCCCCGCGGGCTCCGGCCATGACCAGGGCCCTGCGGTCGATGAACCGCTCGGTGAGGCTGGTGTGGAGGGCCGTGGAGAGGCGCTCCTCGATGGCGTGGGTGTGGGCCTGGACCGCCTCCGGCGCGTCGATCCAGCGCGCGCGGTTGCCGATGTAGGCCCAGGTCCGGATGAAGCTCAGACGGGTGGTGAGTGCGTCCAGTTCGCCGTCCACCCGATCCAGGTGGTCCAACTGCTGGTGGATCCAGGAAGCGGCCAGTCGGCCGTGGTCGACCAGCCGGAGGTAGACGCGCTCGAGCAGATCGGGGTGCGCCTCGACCAGCAGTTTGCGGTAGTCGGGGACCTTGCACACCTCCCACAGCAGCGCGACCCGGTCGGGGGTGGTGGCCCGTTCCAGGATCGCGGGGCGACGGGAGAGCGCCTCGAAGGCGCGCTGGTCGTCCTCGTCCCGGGCGCGCTCGAGGAAGGGGAGGGGGGGCGGCACCGCGAGCGAGCGGAGGACCGTGGCCACGGTGGAGGTGTCGACGTCGCTGTTCCGCCACCACAGCGTCTTGAGCGCCGGGTACCGGTGCTCCTGGAGGGCGCGGATGAGCCCGGGGTCCATCTCGGGGGCGGTGTCGGTGGTGCCGAAGGTTCCGTCCCGCTGGTAACGGCCGGCGCGGCCCGCGATCTGACCCAGCTCCATGGCCCGCAGCGGACGGAGCTTGGTGCCGTCGAACTTGTCCAGGTCGGCGAACGCGACGTGATCGATGTCGAGGTTGAGCCCCATCCCGATCGCGTCGGTGGCCACGAGGTACGGCACCTCCCCCGACTGGAACAGGGCGACCTGCAGGTTCCGGGTGCGGGGGGACAGCGCGCCCATGACCACCGCCGCGCCGCCCGATCGGGCGCGGATCCGCTCGGCGAGGGCGTAGACGCGCTCGGCCCGGAACGCGACGATCGCCGACCGCGGAGGGAGCGCCTTGAGGGAGCGATACCCGGCCCAGCTCAGGCGGGACAGGCGGGGGGCGGGATCGGCCTGGGTGGTGGGAACCAGTCGCCGGAGCAGGGGGCCGATGGCGTCCGACCCGCAGAACCAGGTCTCGGCCGTCCCGCGCGCGTGCAGCAGCCGGTCGGTGTAGACGTGCCCGCGGTTGGGGTCGGCGGCGAGCTGCACCTCGTCGATGGCGAGGAACTCCACCTCCCGGTCGAGCGGCATGGCCTCGACGGTGCAGATCCAGTACCGGGGCGCGCGGGGGATGCGGCGCTCCTCCCCCGTCACCAGGGCGACGAACTGCTCCCCCACCCGCACCGTCAGGCGATCGTAGACCTCCCGCGCGAGCAGGCGCAGCGGGAGCCCCATCATCCCGCTGCTGTACTGGAGCATGCGCTCGATGGCCCGGTGGGTTTTGCCGGTGTTGGTCGGCCCGAGCAGGGCGTGGACCTCGGGCGCGCCCTCGATGATCCGGCGCGGGGCGACGATGCGGGCCATAGGCGGGGAAATGTAAGGCGGATCAGCCCGACTAGGACGGCCGTTCTTTCCGCTCGAGCTCGCGCTCGGCCGCCTTGTCCTTCATGGCGCGCCCCTTGTCCGGGTGTTCGTCCTTGACCAGACCGTACGCAAGGCGGCCCTCGTGGTCCTCGGGCAGGTACTCGGTGATGGGCAGACCTTCCGAGTTGGTGAACAGCAGGCAGTGGCAGTACTTGTAGACCTGCATGTCGTCGCAGGCGCAGATCCACGTGCGGTGCTTCACTTCCGCGGCCTTGTCCGGGTAGAAGCGGCACGGGCACAGCGGGCGGCCCACCTGCTCGATGTTGGCCGCAAGCCCGAGGATCACCATCTCGGTGACCTCCGGATCGGGGTGGGTGACGGTCCCGGACTTCTCGCAGAACTTCTGCGTGAACTTCCGCATCTTCTCCATGTTCGCTTCGGACGGACGGTCGGCCACGGTCGCTCCTGGGTGCCGGGCAGCGTACCCGTTCGGGTTGTCGGGCGGGACCGCGGGTGCGTCAGGAAGCGGTGGGAAATCGATGCCGATGCCCGTTTCGATGCCGAGTCCTACCCCTACCGCTCCGCCTCCGGGTCGTCCGGGTAGGTCGCGTACGCGAGATCGAGGGTGAGCTGGTCGCGCGGGGGGCACAGGACCACGTCGGACGTGCCCCCGTAGGTGCCGACGGGGGCGTCCGCGCACTTCTGCTGGACCAGGTCGTTGGCGTTGGCCTCCCAGACGGCGTCGATCGTGGCGGTGCCGGCGTCGAGCAGGACGGCGCAGCCCGTGGCGTCGTGCAGGACGGCGTCGCGGATGCTCAGCCCGCGGGCGCCGTCCCAGGGCCGCGTTCCATAGGCGTACAGGGCGTTGCCGTGCACCCGCGCGCCGTTGCTCAGCGCGACGCCGGCGCCGCCGGTGAAGTCCACGTCTTCGAAGTCGAAGGAGCCGTCGGCCCCGTCCTCGATCCACACCGCCGAGATGGGATGCGCGCCGATGGTGACCCCGCGCAGGACGATGTCGAGCGCCCCCTGGGAGTAGGTCTCCCGGGCCGACGCGAAAAGGCCGACCCCACCGCCCAACGCCGGGTCCGGCGCGCCGTCGGTGATCGTGGTGTCCGCTAGCTGGAGCGACCCGCCCAAAAGCGCCACCCCCGCGTAGAGGCTCCCGTCGATCGACCCGCCATCCGCCACGATGGACCCCCCGCTGAGCACCAGGAGGGCGGGACCCTGGTTGACGGTGGAGTTGAACCCCGACACCTCGAGCGCCCCGCCGAGCTGGGTGGCGAGGCCGACCGCCCCCTGGCTCCCGACCGAGCGGGTGGTGTTGGTGATGGTGACGTCGCGGAGCGACGCGAACGAACCGACGTCCTCCACGAGCAGACCGAGCTCGCGCATGCCGTCGAGCACGAGCGTGTCGGCCTCGAGTTGCCCGCCGTCGGACACCGCCACCCCCCAGCCGAAGGCACCGTCGACCCCCCGGCCGTCGATCATGGTCACGTCGGTGAGGGCGGCGGTGGCGGCGCTGACCACCACCGAGACCACGCCGGTGGTCTCGGTGGTCAGCCGGGTGAGCTCGGCGTCGGCCCCGTTCTCGACGTAGACCGCCGAGCCGTAGTCGCCCAGCGCCACCCGCGGACCGAGGACCTCGCTGTCCCGCAGACGCAGGACGGTGCCGGGGCCGTCGGCGCCGGCGCCGAGCGAGCCGCACTCGGACATCCGCACGCGGTCCGCCTCCACCACCACCCCGCCTTCGGCGTAGAGGCAGTCCAGCGACACGCCGGCGGGGCCGCTCACCCCCTGGATGACGATGTCCTCGAGCACCACCGTGCTCGAGCCCGACAGGACCAGGCCGATGCCGACGCTGTCGCGGATCTCGGTCCGGGTCACGGAGACGATGCCGCCGAAGCCGAGCTGGGCGCCGTACCCGACCGCGTCGTTGTCGCCGGCCTGGGTGTTCTCGATGACCCCGTCGGTGAGCGAGAACGACGTCCCCGAGCTGCCGGCGACGAGGCCGACCGAGGCGTTTCCCGAGACGAGGAGCCCGGTGGCGGTGACGTCGGCGCCGTCGCTGACCCGGAGGCCCCAGCCGTCCTCGCCGTCCCTGGCCTCGGTGGTGTTGGAGACGGTGACGTCGGTGAGGGTGCCGCGGGTGCCCCGTCCGGTCAGCTTCAGGCCCACGTCGTGGTTGGCGTCGAACACCGTGCGGGTCGCGGTGAGGTCGGCGCCATCCTCGATCCGGCCCCCGTTGCCGCCCACGCGATCGAGCACCGCGGTGTTCAGCACGCGCACGTCGGTGAGCTCGAGGGCGGCGCCGCTACCCGAGGCGCTCACCCCGACCCCGTCGGCGCCGTCGACGACCACCTCGGTCGCGGCCACGGTGCCCTTCACCACCTCGATGCCGGTGGTGCCGGTCACGGTGAGCCCCGACAGCGCCACCCGCGTGCCCTGGTCGGCGTCCAGCCGGATGCCCGGCGCGCCGTCGAGCACCACCAGATCCACGCACCGCCCCACCAGGGCGAGGCCGTCGTGACGGTCGTCGAGGGAGAGGCCGGGCCAGGTGCCGGGGCCGATCACCACGGTACCGCCGAGGTCGGCGGCGGACTGCAGATCCCCGGAGGGCGCTTCCGCGGAGCCGTCCCCGCTGCCCCCCTCGGCCACGTAGCGGTCGCCTTCGGGGAGGGTCACGCA
>JAYVAS010000657.1:0-7506 GCA_043750895.1 Pseudomonadota bacterium | reverse complement strand
CTTGCACGCTTCCAGCGCCGCGACCATCGCATACTGGGCGAAGAGATCGAGACGTCGGACCAACTTCTTGTCGATCGCCGTTTCGGGGTCGAAGCCCTTGACTTCAGCCGCAATTCGGACCGGGAACGCCGAGGTGTCGAACCGGGTTACCGGACCGACGCCTGAGCGCCCGGCGGACATGGCAGCCCACGTGGATGGGACATCGTTCCCACACGGCGTGACTGCCCCGAGCCCGGTGATGACTACCCGGCGCAAGGGACACCTCCTACGCGGCTCTCAGCTCGCCTTGTTCTGGATGTAGTCGACGGCGTCTTGGACGGTGGTGATCTTCTCGGCGTCCTCGTCCGGGATCTCGACGTTGAACTCCTTCTCGATCGCCATCACGAGCTCGACGATGTCGAGCGAATCGGCACCGAGATCGTCGATGAACGACGCCGAGGACACGACCTCGGTCGGGTTCACGCCGAGGGACTCGGCAATCAGATCCTTCACGCGGCGGACCACTTCTTCGTTGGCCATCACAGACTCCTTCCGGCTTGGGGGGCGCGGTGTATCCGACCAGCCGGACAGAAGCCAGCGAGTCTGACCCTCAACTCCTGCGATCCACGAGTCGGGTGCCCACGTGGTGCCGGAGCGCCGCCAACAATCCCGCGTCGACCACGTTGTGCGCGTACCGGAGCGCGCTCCCGACGGCGCGGGCATCGGCCCGTCCGTGGCCCACCACCGACACGCCGTCCACCCCGAGCAGCAGCGCGCCGCCAACGGAGTCGTAGGTCGTGCGCTGCCGAAAGCGGCGCCAGGCGCCGCCGAGGAGCCAGGCCCCGAACTGGGCGCTCGGTCGGCGTTTGATCTCCTCGCGGAGGATGCGGCCCATGACCTCGACCGTGCCCTCGACGGTCTTCAACATGACGTTGCCGACGAAGCCGTCGCACACGAGCACGTCGCACTCGCCGCGGAAGGCGCCCAGCGGCTCGACGTTCCCGACGAAGTTCAGGTCGAGGGCCTCCAGCTCGGGAAAGGCGCGGCGGACCTGGTCGTTCCCCTTCCCGTCCTCCTCCCCATTGGCGAGCAGGCCGACGCGTGGTCGGTCGATCTTGAGCACGGCGCGCGCGTACGCATCCCCGAGCACCGCGAACTGGGCGAGCATCGCCGGCTTGCAGTCGACGTTGGCGCCGAGGTCGAGCAGGACGAGTTGGCCCCCGTCCCGACGCGGAACGACCGTGGCCAGCGGCGGCCGATCCACCCCGGGCAGTGTCTTGAGCACGTAGAGCGCGCTCGCCATGGCCGCCCCGGAGTGGCCACAGGTGACCGCGGCCGAAGCATGACCGTCGCGCACGAGCTCGAAGATGCGGCGGATCGACGCGTCCGGCTTCCGTCGGATCGGCGTGCTCGCCGCCTCGTCCATGCCCACCACCTCGGGGGCGTGCACGACTTCGATGCCCCGCGGCACCCGCCCTTTCAGACGGGTGGCGTCCCCCACCAGGACCACCGGAATTCCCTGACGGCTGGCGAGCAACGCCCCCTCGAGCATGGCGTCGGGGGCGCGGTCACCACCGAAGGCGTCCAGCGCGATCGGGCGAAGGTCGGGCATCCGCGGGCCTATTCAGCCGGCGTCGCCTCGGACACGGGGGTGGTGTCCACATCGGTGAACACCTTGCGGCCGCGGTAGGTGCCGCAGGCGGCGCAGACGTGGTGACGCTGCTTGAGCGCACCGCAGTTCGGGCACGCCTCGGTGGCCTGCGTGGCCACGAGGAAGTCGTGAGAGCGGCGCATACCAGCGACGGATCGGGAGGAGCGCTTCTTGGGAACGGGCATGGAATCTCCAGGAGGCCGCAGAGCGGCGAGTCAACGAGGGGGCTTGAGAACCTTGAGGGCGGCGAAAGGGGAGGCTTCGGAGACGTCGGGGGCGCCGGAGCGCTCCCGCCATCGGTCCCGACACGCGGCGTCGGCTTCCGGAGCAGCATCGGCGCAGACGAACCGCGCCGGACGCTCTACCGCGAAAAACTCGCGGACGACGTCCCGGAGGTCGAGAGACGCGCCGTCATATTCGCCGACGTCCTCGACCGCGATGGAAATTCCTTCGGGGAGGACCGGTCCGCCGCGCTCCTCGTCCTCTCCCGCTTCGACGAGGGCATCGACCGGGGAGTAGAGGCAGGACACCTGCCCGGAGACGGTGATCGCCACCGGCTCACCACAGCGGTCGCAGACGGTGGCCGCCGTCCCGTCCAGCGCCCCGACCACCGCGAGATGGCGGCCTACGCGGCGGATCGAGAGGTCCCCCGCGACCCGGGTCGGTTCGCCCGCCAGGCCTTCCGCGACCGCCGCCCGCGCCCAGTCTCCGACCACGACCTGTAGGCCCTGAGTCGGCAGCGCGTCGATGGACAGAACCGGGAAGGACACGCACAACCTCCGGTGTCCGTTACGAAAAAAGGCCCACAAGGGCCGAGGCCCGCGCGGGTAATATCAACACCCCCTCCTCGTCAAGCTCAACGGGCCGCCGGCCCGGCGAGCGCGGGATGCACACACACCCGTTCGCAGGCGCGAATCAGGGCCCGATGGGCGACGAGCGCCGAGGGGCCCCCGGGCTCCGCGCGCTCACCCTGGTGCGGACAGGCGTACATCGCACCGTCCGGCCCGACCTCCAACCGCGCCCCCCCGACCGCGCAGTGTCCGCCCCGGCGTGCCGCCCCCGGCCCCCGCCCGTCCATGCGGGCGGCTTCGTGCAGCATGGCGCGGTCGGTCCGATCGAAGGAGGCGACCCGCGCCGCGGCCGCCGCGAACCACGCCAGCGTCTCGGGGTCCCACGGACCGCCGGCCCAGGGCAGACCGACCCTGATCCCGTCCGCCCCCGCGCCCCGCATCCTCGCCGCCGCGTCGTCGAGGTCGGTGCCCACCGGCACCTCCACCACCAGATCCAGGCTGGCGCCGTGGGTCCGACGGGCCTCGTCGAGCCGACGCACCGCCTCCGTGCTCTCGCCCACGAGGACGATTCGGCGCACCCCTCCCCCCACCAGACCCTCGGCAACGGCCTGATCCAGGCCGGCGCCTTCGGTGCGGACCGTGACGGGGCAATCGAGGCGGGCGACGAAGCGGGCGAGGTCGACCAGCAGCGGGTTCGAAGGGCGGCCGATCACCTCGACGGGCACCGCGCCCCCCTCCAGGATGCGGTCGACCGCGGCCTCCTGCCACCCCGCCAGATCGCGCGTCGAGGCCGGACCCGGCCGGGGCGCATCGAGATCATCCAGCCGCAGCACGAGCCGTCCCCACCCGCCGGAGCGCCCGACAGCCGCACCCAACGCGCGGAAAACCGCTCGACTACGAACCCGAGCCAGATCGAGGGCCTTCACATTCCTCCTTGGACAGTTAGGAACATGGGCGATGTCGCCCGGTCTACTCCTTATCCCCCTCCTCACGGCCTGCGCGCTGGACAACACACGCGCCGACGTCGAATCCTATCGAACCTCGATGCAACCCGTGCTCCAGAAGAACGCCATCCTGGCGCAGGAGTTCCTGGAAGTGGCGAGCCGCGTGAAACGAGGGGAGGTGGACGGCCAGACCTCGTCGGAGCGCTTCGCCCGCAGCGCGGTCCCGCTCGCCCAGGAGATCTCCACCAAGGTGTCGGCGGTCCACCCCAAGACCGAGGCGCTCAAGACGTCCCACGAGCAGCTGGTGAAAGCGTGGTCCAATCGGGCCATCGCCTACCGGGACCTCGCCACCGCGTGGCAGGCGGGCGATCCCGCGGCCTTCGACGCAGCGCGGGCGCGGGACGTCCAGGTCCGCCTCGATGAAGAGAGCTACGTCGCCTCGGTGAACGTCATCACCAATCGGTACGGCGTCCTGATCGACCTCTACCCGTAGGCGTCGCCGTCCGGTCCGCCGCGACCTCCGTTTCGGATTAGACGCGCGCCGCCATGACCATCCGCGTACGGTTCGCCCCCTCCCCCACCGGCTACCTCCACATCGGCGGGGCCCGCACCGCCATGTTCAACTGGCTCCTCGCCCGGCACTCCGGCGGGACCTTCATCCTGCGGATCGAAGACACTGACGAGGGGCGGTCCAAGCCCGAGTACGAGCAGGTGATCTTCGACGAGCTGCGGTGGCTCGGCATCGACTGGGACGAGGGCCCGGACGTCGGTGGGCCGCACGCGCCCTACCGCCAGACCGAGCGCACCGCCGACTACCGCGCCGCCGCGCAGCGGATGCTCGACGCCGGCACCGCCTACCGTTGCACCTGTACTGCCGAGCGCATCGACGCCCTCCGCGCCGCGCAGGAGCAGACGAAAGGCCGCGCCGGCTACGACGGCCACTGCCGCGATCTGAATCTGGGCCCCGATTGTGGTCCCCACACCATCCGCCTCCGCGTCGGGCCGGGCCAGACCGTGGTCGACGACCTCATCAAGGGCCAGGTGGTGTACGAGAACGTCGAGCTCGACGACCTCATCCTGGTCCGCACCGACGGGATGCCGACCTACAACTTCGTGGTCGTGTGCGACGACGTCGCCATGGAGATGACCCACGTCCTGCGCGGGGACGAGCACCTCAACAACACCCCCAAGCAGCTCCTCATCTACAAGGCGCTGGGGGCGACCCCTCCCCGCTTCGGCCACATGCCGCTCATCCTCAACCTCGAAGGGAAGAAGATGTCCAAGCGGGACGGGGAGACCTCCGTCGCCGAGTACCGCCACAACGGCTTCCTCCCCGAGGGCATGACCAACTACCTGGCCCGCCTCGGCTGGTCCCACGGGGACCAGGAGATCTTCTCCCGCGCCGAGCTGGTCGCCGCGTTCACGACGGAGGGCATCGGCACGTCACCGGGCAAGTGGGACGTGGAGAAGCTCGCCTGGGTCAACGGCCACTGGATGCGGTCCCTCCCCGTGGAGGTCATCGCCGAGCGCGCCCGGCCCTTCTTCGAAGCCCGGGGCTGCGTGCTCAACGCGCACTACGTCGACGCCGTCCGCGTGCTTCGTGAACGCCACCGTACCCTGGTCGAGCTCGCGGCCGCCGGTGCCTTCTTCTTCGTCCCCGACAACCAGCTCGTGGTGGACGCGGCCGCCGTCGCGGCCTTCGTCGTGCCCGCCCGCCCCGTGCTCGCCGCGCTGGTCGACGTGCTGGATCCGCTCGACGACTGGTCGGAGGCGGCCCTCGACGCGGCGGTCACCGCCTGGTGCACCGAGACCGGCAACAAGATCGGGAAGATCGCCCAGCCCGTCCGGGTCGCCGTCACCGGTCAGAAGGTGGGGCCGGGGCTCTTCCAGATGCTCGCCGGCCTCGGCAAGGACACGGCGCTCCGCCGCATCCGGGCCGCGCTGGCCTGAAGTCGCGAGGACTAGTCGGCGTAGGACGGGTCGCCGAACGAACGACCCGGGCGCCCGAACAGGTACCCCTGAAGCAGGTCGCAGCCGAGGCTGACCAGCATGTCTCGCTCAGCCACCGTCTGCACCCCCTCGATCACGGTGCGCATGCCGAGGTCGTCGCACAGCCGCACCATCGACCCGATCACGCGCTGACGCGCCACGTCGGCGTCGACGCCGCGTACGAGCCCCATGTCCACCTTGACCACCTCCGGGTCGAGCTGGAGCAACGACGAGAGCCCGGCGTACCCGGCACCCAGATCGTCGACCGCCAGTCGGAAACCGGCGCGCCGGAGCTCGGCGACCCGGCGGCGGATCTCGCCCAGAGCCCCGAGCGGACGGCGCTCGGTCACCTCGAGCACCACCCGGCTCGCGAAGGCGCGGAGCGGCGCGCGGGGGTCGAGGAGCTCGTCGTCGAGGAGGTCGTCGGGGGTCAGATTGACGAAGAGCAATGCGTCCACCGGCGCCGTGTCCGCGACGGCCGCCACCCGGGATCGGAGGACCCGGCCGAGCTCCCGGCCCCGCCCGAGCCGGTCCGCCAGCGCCAGCAGGTCCTCTGCGGCGGTGAGGCCCGGCTCGTCACACCGGAGCAGCGCCTCGTAGGCGTAGATCCGCCGCTCCCCCCAGGCCACGATGGGCTGGAACGCCGGCCAGACGGTCGCGAGGGCCCGTTCGAAGCGCGCGGACAAGGCCTGGACGCTCCTCGGATCCTCCCATGGCAACCCCGCCACCTGGACGGCCTCCCGTTTGAGTCGCGCGAGCCCCCCGATGCGGACCGCTCGCGCCACCTCTGCCAACAAACGCCCGGCGGAGACGGGTTTCACCAGGTACCGGGCGACGCCGAACTCGATGGCCTCGATCGCCGTCTCCAGCCGAGGGTCCCCCGTGAGCAGGATGACCGGGACGTCCAACTCGCGACGACGCACCTCACGCAGGAGCTCGATCCCCGACATGTCGGGCATGCCGATGTCGGTGACGATGGCGTCCACCGCCTGCTCCCCGAGGCTCACCAGCGCGGCGCGCGCGGAGCTCAGCGCGACGACGTCATAGCCCCCTTCGCCGAGCCATACGGTCACCAGCCCGAGCACCGCAGCGTCGTCGTCCACGACCATCACCCGTAGCCGTTCGGACGGGTTCGGCGCCGGTAGCTTCGGTTCGGGCATAGGAGGAACATCACCGTAGCCGATCCGCACGTTCTACGGCCCCCATCGGGGGCGAAGTTGCCGGTTCGCCAGCGCACGGAGTTCAGACACGCGCAATCGCCTTGACTGACCGACAACCGCGCGGTACGCTGCCGCGCGCCCGGTGAGGCGTAGTGTAATCGGCAACACGTCGGGTTCTGGCCCCGAAGACTCTAGGTTCGATCCCTAGCGCCTCAACCATTTTGGTCCCATCGTCTAGAGGCCTAGGACGCTGCCCTCTCACGGCGGCGACACGGGTTCGAATCCCGTTGGGACTACCACTGAACCCCCGTAGAACGCAAGTTCTACGGGGGTTCTTTCGTTTTCCTGTAGCGTCCACCGTCCACGGAATCAATACATTCATGATGCGTCATCATGTGTCAATCGAGCGCGCGCGGGCGCCGGCGGCACCCGCCAGCCTTGACGAACGAAGGCCGAGCGGGTCAAAGGCGTAAGATCTCCAGGAAGTAACAATGTACCTGCTCTTGATCGCCTGCGCGACCGACACCGCCCCCGACACCAGCGGAGCGTCGCCCTCCAAGGCCAGCGGTCCGCGCTACGACGTCCGAGACTTCTACTGCGACGGCGGCAGCGACGACCCAGCCGAGGGCGACCGGTCGGCGTACTCCACCGAGATCCCGATCATGATCCAGGCGCTCGCGCTCTACGGGGCCGACGAGTTGGTGGCTCCGCTCTACGACATGACCCAGCAACTTGGCATGCTCCCGGGCCACGAGCCCCTGGTCCCGGGATGCGAGCAGAGCGACGTCCCCGTCCGTTACCGGCTCACGGTGGTGTACGCGCCCGAGTAGCGCGAGCCAGAATTGTCCGTCCGTAGTTGCGCACGCGCCGTGCTCGGGGTGTCAGCATCAGTCCTCAAGGCGGACCGTCGTCGCGCTGTTGGTGCCCGCTGCCCTCGCTTCCATCCCGCCGACCGACGCCCACACCATGCCGGCCACCATCCCAGCCAGTAC
>JAYVAS010000656.1:0-2677 GCA_043750895.1 Pseudomonadota bacterium | reverse complement strand
GCAGCGTCTCCGCTGAACCACCAGGCGATGCCGGACCCGACCTCCTCGCCGTCGCCGTAGGGCGCCCCGAGGAGCAGGTCGGCGTACCCGTCCTGATCGACGTCCCCCGAGGTCCCCACGTAGCCCGCGTAGTCGGTCGGGCTCGGTCCATTGAAGATGGCGTCGGCGTCGGTGTCGGTGAGCTCGCCGGAGAGGGGCGCGTAGTACAGCAGGCCGGCTCCGCTGGCGCCGCCGCCCCCGTTCGCGCCGGGGGCGCCGATCCACAGGTCCGCGTTCCCGTCGCCGTCGACGTCGCCCGGTCCTGCCACGGTGTACCCGACCCGTTGGTCGTAGTCCGTCCCCCGAATGACCACGGTGGCGACGTCATCCAACCGCCTGGCGTCGACGGTGGTCCCCGGGACGATCCACACCATGCCCCCGCCGCTCCGGTCGTCCGACCGGCCCCAGTCGCTGAGCACGATATCGGCGAGGCCGTCGCCGTCCTGGTCGCCCGCGCCGTCCACCGTACGGTTGAACCGGCCGATGTAGCTCGAGGCGTCAAGCGTGAGTTGAAGGGCGGCGTCGGTGTAGGTCGTGCCGATGGCGCCCCCGTGGAAGAGCCAGACTGCCCCGCCATCGAGGCTCCCCCCGGCGAGGATGTCGTCCAGTCCGTCTCCGTTGACGTCACCCGCTCCAGCGACTGCGCCACCGAAGTACGCCTGCCCGGTGATGACCGTGGTGGCGCTGGCGGCCAGGTCGCCCGACGCCGCTTCCGCCCCGCTGTACACGTACACGCCGCCCTCCGCCGAGCCGGAGCCGAGGACCCAGTCCGAGCGCCCGTCGCCGTCCACGTCGCCGGCACCGTCCATCAGCCAGCCGATGCTGTCATACCAGTCATTCGCGCCCGCCGGCCAGATCACGTCGGCGTCGGAGACGTCGACCTCCGCGGTGAGGGGTCCGTAGAACAGCCAGACGTGGTTGACCTGGCTGGTGGCGCCGATCAGCAGGTCGGCCCGGCCGTCCCCATTCACGTCCGGGAGGAGGGCGAACGTCCCGCCGACCTGTTCGGCGTATTGCTCGCCGAGGACGCGGACCGCGACATCGGCGAGGTCGGTCGAAGCCTCGAGGGGGCCGGGAACGATGGCGACCAACCCGCAGTTCGTCTGGGACGGGTCGGCCCGCTCGGCGCCCACCACCACGTCGGGGAGACCATCCCCGGTGAGGTCCTCGCCGCCGATGACGAGCCCGCCAGCACCGTCGTCGTAGTAGGTGCCGCGTACGGCGGCACCCGTCGATTCGATGTCGTACTCCCCCGCGTAGCGGGCCGCGGGGGTGTCGACGTCGGTGTCGGCATCGGTGTCGGTGTCGGTGTCGGTGTCGGTGTCGGCGTCGGTGTCGGTGTCGGCGTCGGTGTCCGCGTCGGTGTCCGCGTCGGCGTCGGTGTCGGTGTCGCTGTCGGTGGCGGTGTCGCCCGGGACCGGAACGCACGCCCCGTCCTTGATCTCGGTTCCGTCACCGCAGGTCAGGCACGCGGTGATCCCCAGGAGTGGCAGCAGCATGGCGTAGTATAGGCGCAACCCTCGGAGGTGGTGGTCATCGCGTGGGAGCACGACAAGACGCCGAACCAGGCGCTGCACGTGGCCTACCGCGGGGCGGCCGCCGCGATCGACGCCGCGATCCGCGGGGTCATCGACAACCGACTCCAGGTGATCCGCGAGCAGGGAATCGACGCGGTCACCGCCCTGACCACCGCCGAGCGCGCCGTTATCGTGGCGGACGTGAAGGCGGCCATCAAACGCCCACTGTCGGCGAGCCTGGGCGTCGGTACGCTCAACTTCGACGACTTCATCGGCGGAGACAGTGTGCTGGTGGAGATCGAGGACGCGCGCGTCCCGTTCTCGTCCACCTTCTCGGTGGACCTCCGCAAGCGGGAGGGCATCGGCGCGCACTACCAGGTGACGGGTCCGTGCGCTGGACGCCGTAGGGCGCCCGTCAGGAACCGCCGGCCGCCCCGAACCCCACGATCCGCTCCGCCACCCACTCCGGGTCGTCCAGGGGCAGATCGTGGCCCCCGGTGGCGTGCACGGCCACCGCCGCGCCGTACTTCGCGGCGATGACGTGCGAGCAGCGCGGCGACACCATGCGGTCCGACTCCGAGATCAACACCAGCAACGGCACCCTCACGGCGGCGGGAGCGGCCTGGCGGGCACCGGCGACGATCTGCCGCAGCAGGACCGAGGTCGCGATGGGCGCCTGGGTGGCGAGGGCGGCGAAGGCCTCGGCATGGACCCGCCCGCCGTCACTGTTGGCGACGAGCTGGAGGACGAGGTGCGAGCGGGCCAGTTGGGAGGGTGCCAGCAGCGCGCGCAGGATGGTGCGGCGACCGAACCAGGAGAGGCGGTCGGTGAGCCCCGAGAGGTCGCGGGCGCTGGTGTTGCAGACCACGGCGTGGGTGAAGTCGGCCGGGTACCGGGACGCCCAGTCCAGCGCGATCATCCCGCCCAGCGACTGGGCGTAGATGCCGGTGGGGACCCCGTCCTGCGGGAGGCGGGCGCGCAGGTCGTCGACGATCTCGGGCACCGACCAGGGGCTGGGGCGGTGGCGCTCCGTGCCCACCCCGGGGAGGTCGAGGGTGAGCACCTCGACGCCGCGGGCACGCAGGCGTTCGGGGAAGTCGACCCAATGGCGGGCCTCGCGG
>JAYVAS010000655.1:0-4641 GCA_043750895.1 Pseudomonadota bacterium | reverse complement strand
GACGGCGTAGGCGACCTCCTGGTGGGTGCGCCGGGAGAGGACCGGGACGAGATGGCGCTGGACGCCGGCGCGGCGTGGTTGCTCTACGGACCGCTCGGCGCCGACGCCTTGGCCGGAGGGGCGCGCTTCGTCGGCGTGCCCGGCTCCAACACCGGGTGGGCCGTCGCGCCGGGAGGGGACGTGAACGAGGACGGCCATGCCGACCTGTTGGTGGGCGCCCCGAGCGCGGATCGCACCGACGACGAGCCGCGGGGGGCGGCGTACCTGGTCTACGGGCGGGGAGCGTGAGGGCGGAGCAGCCGGGCGCGCAACCGGGCCAGCATGGCCTCTGCGGCCGACGAGCCGTCCCGTTCGGGGCAGTGCGCGCGTACGAAGCGGCGCAGCTCGGGCTGGCTGCTGGCGTCCTCGTCTGGCGCGGCGTTGGGGGGCGCGGTGGGTCCGAAGCCGCCGCCAATGCACGCGTCTGGCAGCGTCTCCTGGGGGAAGTCCACCAGGGGTACGTCGGCCGGGGCCGCCGGGTCGCCGCGGCTCAGCCGATCCTGGTCGAGGCACACGGCAAGGGAGTTCGCCGTGGCGATGCGGGTGGTCCAGGGCGTGATCCCGAACCGCTCGCACACGAACTTCAGCCAGCTGGTGTGGTCGAGCACCTCGGTCACGGCTCCGGCCTTCACGTAGGGCCCGACCACCAGGGTCGGCACGCGGAAACCGAGCTGGTCGAAACCGTCGGCGGCGAACTCGTCCTCGACCGTGGGGGGAGGCACGTGGTCGAAGAAGCCGCCGTGCTCGTCGTAGGTGATGACGAGCAGGCAGCGCTCCCACAGCGGCGACGCGGCCAGCGCTGCGTACACGATGGACAAGAACTCCTGGCCCATCCCGACGTGGTGGGGGGGGTGGTCGTCGTTCATCCCGAAGCCGGGGTCGAGCCAGCTGACCGGCGCGAGCGTGCCGTCGGCGCAGTCGTCCACGAAGTCCTCGAGGAAACCGCCGTGGGTGGTGAGGTCGTGGTTCGGGAGGAGCACCAGGAACGGGATGTCGGTGTAGTAGTAGGTCCAGTCCACGCCGATCTCGTCCAGCTTCTGCCAGACGGTGGGGCGGGTGGTGCCGAGCGCTTCGGGCAGGTCGTTGCCGGTGAGCCCTTCGGAGCTGCCGGCGTGGCCGTAGAAGCGGTTCGGCCAGGTCGGGCCCATCACCGAGGCAAAGTAGGCGGTACACAACGCGTAGTGGTCGGCCAGGGCGTAGGTGACCGGCAGGTCCTCGCGGGTCATGTAGGCCATGACCTCGCCGGGCTCGGGCGCTCCGTCCTGGGCGTACTCGCGCACGAACCCGTCGTTCAGGCCGCCGTTGAACTGCCCGTGGGACGACGACCAGCCGTGCGGGGGGTCGAACAGGCAATCCACCGTGGCCGGGGCTGGCTCGTAGACGACCCCGGCGTCATCGGCGTTGGACATCCCGGGGGCGAGGCCGTCCACGTCGGCGCGGCCCTCGACCAGCCCCAGGCTGCCCAGGAAGTGATCGAAGCTGCGGTTCTCCATCATCACGACCACGATGTGGTCGATGCCCGGGGCAGGGCCGGTGGCGACGTCGGGCGCCGTGGCCGTGTCTTCGCGGCGCGGCGCGCACCCGCCCAGGGCGGCGCTGCCCAGCGCCACCATCGCCTCTCTTCGGGTCAGCCAGGGGACGAGATGGAGATCGCGGCGCCGCATGGGGGGTCGCTAACGCACCGCGCCCGCTCAGCGCAGGTCGTCACTCGACCGAGGCACGAGCTTCCACTCGTTGTAGCTGTACCAGACGGGGCCGGTCGCGCTCGACCAGACGTCGCCCTTGGTCGCCTCGAAGTCGTAGAGCAGGTCGTCCACGAACAGGTTGGTGTAGTTGGTCGCGACCTGCCCGTAGGACTCCTCCGAGGTGACCTCGACGTTCTCCAGGGTCACCAGGCAGGACTCGTACTCTTCCCAGTCGGCCGGCGCGGCGGAGAGCACGGACGCCACCGGGATGCCGGAGCCGTTGCGGACGAGGGTGCTGACGTCGTCCACGACGAGCTCGGTCAGGCCGTAGTACTCGGATGCGATCCCGGTCACGGAGCCCTGCCAGCCGAGGGTGACGTCGGTTGTTCCTCCCCGGATGAAGACCACCAGCCCGCTGTAGGGGCCTCCGCCCTGGTCCTGGGCGAAGAAGTAGGCGCCGTCGGCGTCCTCGAAGGCGTCCGTGGTGGCGACCACGTCGGTCACGACCACCGGCCCGCAGGCCTCGCCGGTGCGCACGCCGTGGATGGTGCTCGCGACGGCCTCCCCCTCCGCGTAGCCGACGCCGTCGGCCTCGGTGCGCGGGTTGATGGAGTACTCCTCGTAGGTGTAGAAGATGATGCCGCTCAGGCTCTCGTAGGTGCCGCGGCAGTTGTAGTCGAGACGGGCGATGCCGTCGTCGAGCTTGATGCCGCTCGCCAGGAACCCGCCGCCGAACTCGTCCACCCCGGTCACGGACTGGTTGGTGAGGGTGACGGGGACGCTCTCGTAGTCCTCCCAGTCCACGCCCGCGCCGTCGCCCAAGGACTCGGGCGCCGGGAGGCTGCCGGTGCCGGTGATGGTCACCGCGTCGGCGCTGTCGATCACGAACTCGGTCCAGCCGTAGAAGTCGGTCACCGTCCCGGTGATGGAGACTTCGTCCCCCTCCTCGGCGAACACGTCGGCGACGCCGTCGAACGCCCAGACGTAGAGCCCGGAGCGGGGCCCGCCGGCGGGGTCCTGGATGAAGAAGCCCTCGCCGTCCCGGGTCTTGGGGGAGCTGACGAGGACGCCCTCGAGGGTCACCGTGCTGCCGTCGGTCACCGTGCCGTCCCGGATGTCGAAGATGGTGGTGCCGTCGCCGACGGGACCGGTGTCGTCCGTCTGGGTGGTGTCGGTGTCGGTGTCGACCGGCTTCGGAGCGAGGTTGCAGGCCGCGAGGAGGAGGAGTGTGGAAAACGCGCGCATGGCGGAACTCCCGGGGGGGTCATAAGGCGGGCGGCGTCTATGTCTCGGAGGCTCACCTGACAAGCTCAGCGCTCAAAGTGTCGGGATTGTCACGGCGCTATGGCGCGCGCGCGGCGATCCAGTCTCTCGACCTCGACGTGAAGGTCGGGGACCTCTACGGCTTCCTGGGTCCCAACGGGGCCGGGAAGACCACCGCGATTCGATGCATCCTCGGGCTGATCAACCGGGACGCGGGATCGGTGTCGATCCTGGGGGATGCGGACCCGGTTCGACAGCGTGCCGAGGTCGGGGCGATGGTGGAGACGCCCCAGTTTCACGAGTGGCTGAGCGGGCGCGCCAACCTCGAGGTCGCGTGCGCCTACGCCGGCCGGGGCGATGCGTCCGACGTCGACCTCGCCCTCGAGCGGGTCGGCCTGAGCGATCGCGCGCGGGAGCAGGTGCGCGGCTACTCGCTCGGCATGAAGCAGCGCCTCGGCATCGCCCGAGCGCTCGTGGGGCGCCCCAAGCTCCTGATCCTGGACGAGCCGGTGAACGGGCTGGATCCCCGTGGCATGGCCGAGGTGCGGACGTTGCTGAAGGACCTGGTGCGCCGCGACGGCCTCACCGTGTTCGTCAGCTCCCACCTCCTCGCCGAGCTGGAGGGGATGGTCAACCGCATCGGCATCATCGACAAGGGCGTGTTGCGCGCCGAGGGCTACCTGAACGAGCTGCTGGCCGCCGCGGCGGGCCGCGTCGAGGTCGAGGTGGGCGTCACCGACCGCGTGGCGGCGCTCGCGGCCTTGGGGCGCATCCCCGAGTCCGAGCTGCTCGGCGACGGGGAGGAGACGGGCACCCTCCGGTTGAGCCTCACCGGGATGGATGCGGCGTCCCTGAACCGGGCCCTGGTCACCGCCGGGGTCGGCGTCGTCTCCCTCTCCACGCGGACCCGGTCCCTGGAGGACTTGTTCCTTCAGGTCACCGGAAAGGACCTGACATGAGCGGCGGTCACCTCGTTCGCATGATCTCGGCGGAGATTCGGAAGGTGTTCAGCCGCGGCACGGCGCTGTTCGCGCTGGTGGTCTCGGTGATGATCCCGGTGATCGTCGTCGGCGTGATGTGGAAGCTGCGGGACGGCGGTCCGAGCGTGAACGGCCAGTCGGTGAGCACCTTCATCACCTACTCGGCGGTGGAGGTGGGCAGTTGGGCGCTCAACGTCCGCAACTTCCTGGTCCTGCCGTTGTTCCTCGGCCTGGCCACCGCGAGCGCGGTCGCCGGCGAGCTCAACGACCGCACCCTCCGGGAGGTCCTGGTCCGGCCCGTCTCCCGGATCAGCGTCTTGGCGGTCCGCGTGGTGGCGCTCGCCGCGCTCTCGGCGGCCTCCTTGGCGCTCACCAGCGCCGTCGCCATCGCCCTCGGGTTGGCGATCTGGGGCCTGCCCGCGCCGCCGCTCGTCCCGGACGACTACCCCGGCCTCCTGCCCCTGCTCGGGGGCTACGGCGTGAGCTTCCTGTGCGACCTCGGGGTGATCGTGTTGGTAGCCCTCGTGGCGCTGATGATCCGCTCGATCGGCCTGACGTTGGTGGTGCTGGTGCTCGGCTGGGGCCTGGACTTCCTGCTCCGGTCGCTGCTGGGCCTCTTGGTTCGGGTCGGGGTGGAGTCCGCGTCTTCCATCCTGCCGTGGACCCTCGGGAAC
>JAYVAS010000654.1:0-3143 GCA_043750895.1 Pseudomonadota bacterium | reverse complement strand
GAGGAACGCTCGCCGCACCGTGAAGCGCGTCACGAACCCCGAGCCGCTCTCCTTCACGTTCCAGCGCTCGGCGATCTCGCGGGCGTAGGCCTCGTTGGTCACCGGGTAGAAGATCGGCTGCTCCGACAGCCGGGGCGGCCAGCGCTTCCAGCCGGAGGCCGCCACCAAGGCGAGCTCCTTCGGCCCAGCAGGGCGGTACAGGGTGACGATGTCGTCCATCGGTCCTCCCTACTCCCCCGCCGAGGGTCGGGCATGGTCACCAGCCGCCTTCGGCGCTATCATCGAAGCATGTCCGCACCCGCCCGCACCGTCGAGATCGCCGTCGCGCTCCCCTGGGGCCGCGCGGGTGAGCCCGATCCGCGCTCGCTCGGGCGGGAGCTCCGGCTCCTCTGGCTGATCGAGGAGGTGCGGCAGCGCCGACTTGGCGTCGGCAAGGCGGCCTCCCTCGCCGAGATGCCGCGCGCGACGTTCATGCGGGTGTTGGGCGAGCACGGTGTTCCGGTCATCGACTACGACGTGGAGGAGCTCGACCGCGAGCTCGGCGCGCTCGGCCTGGGATGATCGTCGTCACCGACGCAGGACCGCTCATCTACCTGGCGGGCGGTGGGCAGCTTCGACTGCTGCGCGTGCTCTACGACCGGGTGGTCGTACCGCGGATCGTGTTCGAAGAGGTGACCGTCGCGGGGGAAGGCCTCGTCGGGGCCTCCGAGGTCGCCTCCGCCGACTGGCTGGAGGTGATCGACCGCGTGGCCGACCCCGACCTGCTCGACGCGCTCGACGCCGGGGAGGCCGCCGCGATCCCGCTGGCAGAGGAGCTGGGTGCGATCCTGCTCGTCGACGACGGCGCGGCCCGCGCTGTGGCATCCGAGCGTGGCATCGCCGTGGTTGGGAGCCTCGCCCTTTGAGCCGGTGGGACAGGTTCTGATCGAGCAGCAGCCTCAACTGGCGGCGCTCATCAGGCGGCGCTCGCGATCGGCCGCGAAGGCGAGGCACGCGCGGACGTCCTCGACGGTGAGGTCAGGGAAGTCCTCCACGATCTGCTCTGCCGTCATGCCGGAGGCGAGGTAGTCCAGGACGTCGTACACGGTGATGCGGAGGCCCCGAATGCACGGCTTCCCCCCGCGCTTGTCGGGATCGACGGTGATGCGGGAGAGGTAGTCCATGGCCGCAGGATACTCGCCGGGCGGCCCGGCGGCAACGCCGGGAGCTGCGGCCCGGTCTCCGGATGCCGGCGGTGGGGGCGGTGGCGACGAGCGCCGTTCGAGCTCGGCCAGGGCCACCGAGGGCCGTTCAACGCAAAGGGCCCAGGTCGTACCGAATGATCACTTCCCCGCCATCAAATACTCGAACTCCTCGATGATCCCGTCGTCGGGGTCGACCCAGAAAGAAAGTTCTATAATCATCCAGTATGCCCAACCATCGTCACAGCGCAGGTGGAACGCCTGGATTCGCTGGAGCGGTCGCTGGTTGTTCCCGCAGGAACCAGGTTGAAGGCGGCTTCTCGGGTTCGAATCCAGCAGGATCCCCCGGGCCACAAGCCGCGACGTTCGCCTACCCGCAGTCGCCCAAGTCCCCCTCGACGTACACCCGCAGCATTGGCCACGAGCAGCTCGCGCCACCCTCGTTCGGCGCCCACGCGTCGGTGCCCCCCCAGTCGGTCCAGGTGTCGGCGCACGGGAACACGTAGTTCGAGTAGCCGAGCGGCGGTTGTCCATCGGCGTCGGACCACCGCACGCCGACGGCGTAGTCTCCGTCCGGAAACGCCGCCTCCGGCACGACCGCGTCGAGATCGAAGCTCCACCACGCCGCACGGTGGTAGCGCTCGGTGGTGTTGGTGGCGTCCGGGAGTTCGACCGTCTCCCACTCCAGCGCGTCTTTGTCGAAGTCCTGGGCGAGGCGCTAGCACATCCACCTGCCGGACCCGCCAAGCGCCCGCGACCGTCTCGCCCTCCGGGAGGGTCAGGGTGACGGCGTCCCGCCCGCGAGCAATGCCCAGCGCGTTCTCCAGGACCGAAACCTCCTCGGGGTCGAACGCCACCTGGGTGTCGACGCAGCCGCTATCCTCGGGCGGAACGGGATCGCCGCCGAGCCCTGCGAGGCCCTGCTCGGAACCGCAGCCGACGCCGGTGGCGATGCACAGCGAGAGACGCCGGGTTCCCCTCACGCCGACCGCCCCGCGAGCCCGTCCTGGATGACCCGCCATCAGGCCCATGGCGCCAGGCGATCCAGGGAGGCGGACAAGGACGGCCGCGGGCATGACCGAGCCGCCGTCTACTCCAACACCCCGTCGCTCGTCTCCACCACTTCGCACGCCGCCGTCACGCTGAAGGGGGTGAAGACGATGGCCATGTTGCACATCTCGTCGGTGGACAAGAACCCGTAGTGCACGTCGTTGTCGGTCGTGTTGTTCCACGTACACGAGAACTCGAAACCCTCCCCGGCGGGGACCACCAGTCCGGGGTTGTACTGCTCGATCTTCGGGTCGTGCCAATCGTCGTTGGTGTAGAACACCTCGCCCACGGTGGTGCCGTCGAAGGGCGCGATGGTGAACTCACTCCCGGTGGCGTGGGTGTGGGAGGCGAGGAACTGGACCTCGACGTCCTCGTTCATCACGCACCGGGACCACTCGGTGTGTTCGCTCTGCGCCGGGATGTTGATGTACTCGTCGCGGACGCTCCCGCCCCAGATGCCGTCCACCACTTCGTCCTGGGGGATGGTCCACGCGTTGAGGTACGAGTAGATGTCCACCTCCTCCGCGCTGGCGTTGACGTAGTGGATCTCCTGCATGACCTGGATGCCGCCGGGCAGGTTGGCGGCGACCCCCTCGGGGAGGGTGAGGGTGCCCTCGGGCTCGCCCTGGGTGCCGAACATCATCACGATGTCGGCCATGAGCGTGGTGTCCGCGTAGAGATCGGCGCAGTCGTAGGTGCCGGGGGCGATGGGCTCGCCCATCAACGCGGTCGTCGACAGGGTCATGTGGTGGGTGCCGGCGTTCTGCAGGTACTCCACCGAGTTGACGGCCGCGTAGTCGGTCGTGGGCAGGTCGTACACCGAGCAGAGCCACACCTCGGTGAACGCGGGGGCCGTCCCGAACATGGAGACCTGAAAGCCCTCACCCGAGGGAGGAGGCGTGAGGGTCGGGA
>JAYVAS010000653.1:0-9973 GCA_043750895.1 Pseudomonadota bacterium | reverse complement strand
CGTAGTGCGCGACATCTCCCGGTACGAGGGTCAGTCCGTGAACCTGCGCGGTTGGCTGTACAACGCCTCCGGGAAGGGCAAGCTGCTGTTCATCCAGCTTCGGGACGGCACCGGCATCATCCAGTGCGTGTGCAACAAGCTCGAGCTCGGGGACGAGCTGTTCGACGAACTCAAGCACCTGGGCCAGGAGTCGAGCCTGATCCTCACCGGCGTGGTCCGTGCCGATGCGCGCTCCAAGGTGGGCTTCGAGGTCCACGTGAGCGGAGCCAAGGTGATCGGCCGCTCCGACGGGTACCCCATCACCCCCAAGGAGCATGGGCCGGCCTTCCTGCACGACCATCGCCACCTCTGGCTGCGGTCCAAGCGCCCCCACGCCATCCTCTCCATCCGCCACCTCGCGGTGCAGGCCATCCGCCGCTACTTCGACACCCGCGGCTACCTGCTGATGGACTCGCCCATCTTCACGCCCAACGCGTGCGAGGGCACCAGCACGCTGTTCGAGACCGACTACTTCGGCCAGCCCGCCTACCTTTCCCAGTCGGGCCAGCTCTACCAGGAGGCGGGCGCGGCGGCCTTCGGCAAGACCTACTGCTTCGGCCCCACCTTCCGGGCCGAGAAGTCGGCCACCCGGCGCCACCTCACCGAGTTCTGGATGATCGAGCCCGAGATCGCCTGGCTCGAGATGGACGACCTGCTCGACCTCTGCGAGGACTTCCTGGTCGAGGTCACCGCCTACGTGGTCGAGCACGGCCGCGCCCACCTCGAAGAGCTGGAGCGGGATGTCTCGATCCTCGAGCGGGTGCAGAAGCCGTTCCCCCGGCTCACCTACGACGAAGCGTGCGTGAAGCTCGCCGAGCTGGGGCACCCGGTGGACCCCGAGGACGACTTCGGCTCCCCCCACGAGACCGAGCTCACCAAGCAGTTCGACCGTCCCATCCTCGTCCACCGTTACCCGGCGGCGGTCAAGGCCTTCTACATGAAGGGGGATCCAAACAACCCCCTCCGCGCCCTGGGCGTCGACGTGCTGGCCTCCGAGGGCTACGGCGAGATCATCGGCGGCGGCATCCGCGAGACGGACCTGGACGTGCTGGTCGAGCGCATCCACCACCACAACCTGCCGATGTCGTCCTTCGAGTGGTACCTGGACCTGCGCCGCTACGGGACCTTCCCGCACGGCGGCTTCGGGCTGGGGCTGGAGCGGCTGGTCACCTGGCTGTGCGGGATCCACCACATCCGGGAGACGGTGCCGTTCCCGCGGACAATTGATCGGCTGGTGCCCTGAGGGAGCCGGCACCCTCCCGTCCGTCCCCCGCGCCCAGATCCCCCATCCCCGGGTCCCCGATGAATCGACTCTTCCAGTCCACCCTCGGCAGCGTGCTGCTGGTCGTGCTCGTCGCCCTCGCGGGCTTCCAGGTGTGGCAGCTCCACCGCATCGAGGCCCTCCTCCTCCGGGGGGTGCCGACACCCGCCGGGGTGGCGCAGCCGGTGGCCACGTCCGCCGCCGCGGCGCCCGCCGACTGCAAGCAGAGCGCGTGGTGGAAGAGCGACGTCGCGGCCACGGCCGAGCCGGGCAACCTCCTGAAGGCGCCCAAGCGGTGTCGGGTCGACGACGCCCAGGTCGTCCGGGGCGGAACGCTGCGGCGCATCTGGCCCTCGGATCCGAACGGGCTCTCCCCCTACGGCGACGGCGGGCAGAGCGTCGACGTGCGGGAGATCAATGCCTGGATCTCCGGGTGGCTCGCGTACCCCGACCCGGACCGGCCGAGCGAGTGGATCCCCGAGCTCGCCCAGTCCATCTCCACGCCCGACGAGGGCCTCACCTACGTGATCCGGCTCCGTCAGGGCGTGGCCTGGCACACCCCGCAGCTCGAAGACGGCAACCCCAAGCACGACTGGCTCCGCGGCAAGGAGCACGAGCTCACCGCCGACGACTACGTGATCGTTTTCCAGAACATCCTCGACCCGACGTTGAAGATGCGCTTCGCCGTCCTCCGGAGCGGGCTCGAGGAGCTCACCGCGGTGGAGAAGGTGGACAAGTACACCTTCAAGGTCGTCTTCAAGAAGCGGAAATTCGGAAACCTCCTGAACTTCATCCAGCTCGAGCCGCTTGCGAGCTGGCTCTTCGCCTATGACGAAGAGGGGCGGGAGCTCGACCGCGCCACCATCGGCGAGACGCTCCCGAAGCACTGGTACAACCAGAAGGGGATGGGCGTCGGACCGTATCGGTTCAAGGAGTGGAAGCAGGGCGAGTCCGTCGTGCTCGCGCGAAATCCCACCTACTGGGGGGAGCCCGCTTCGTTCGACGCCGTCAACCTGCGGATCATCAAGGACAAGGCCGCCTGGCCCCGGGAGCTCGAGAACCAGGCCCTCGACATGACGACCATGATGCCCGCGCAGTACCGCACGACGGTGCTGGACGCGAAGGGCCCTCCGTTCGGCAATCCCCGGGTCAAGGTCGGGAAGGCGCCCGGATTCTCCTATTTCTACGTGGGGTGGAACCAGATGAACCCCCGGCTGACCGACAAGCGGGTCCGTCAGGCGCTCTCGATGGCGGTGGACCGCCAGTCCATCCTCGACAACGTCTACTATGGCCTCGGTGAGCTGATCTCCGGCCCGCTCACCCCCGACCACCCCTGCTACGACACGTCCATCGCGCCCTACCCCTACGACCCCGCCCGCGCGGGGGCCCTGCTCGAGGCGGCGGGCTGGATCGACGCCGACAAGGACGGCGTGCGCGAGCAGGTGGTGAACGGCGAGCGCCTCGATCTGCAGCTCTCGCTCCTCCTGTACGGAGGCTCGGAGGAATGGGCCACCATCGGCAACGCCATGAAGGAGTCCTACCGGAAGGTGGGGGTCGGGTTGGAGCTCGTCCCGCTCGAGTGGCCCATGCAGCAGCAGCGGATGAAGGAGCGCTCCTTCGACGCCTACTCCGGCTCCTGGTCGATGCCCTACGACTACGATCCCCGCGGCCTGTGGGACAGCGCGTCGGCCGACGTGCCCGGCTCCCAGAACTACATCGGCTTCCGGAACCCCGAGATGGACCGGATGATCGATGGCTACGACGTCGACTTCGACGAGGCCAGCCGCAATCGTACCTGCAAGGCCATGCACGCCCTGGTGCACGAGGAGGAGCCGTACATGTTCATGTTCTCCCGCGTCACGCCCGTGTTGTGGTGGGACTGGCTGAACGACGTCGAGTTCTTCCCCGTCACCCCGCAGCGGGACATCCGGTACTGGTCCTTCTCCGAGGCCCGGCCGTAGGCGATGCTCGGCTACGTCGTCAAGCGGCTCCTGCTGATCCCCCCGAAGATCTTCGTGATCTCCCTGGTGGTGTTCCTGGTGCTCAACCTGGCGGGCTCCCCGCCGCAGGACAACAACGCCGAGAGCGCCACCCCGGGAGGCGCCAACGCGGCCTGGCTCGCGTTCCGCAAGCAGTTCGACCTCGATCTACCCATCCTCGTGAACACCCGGTACCTGACGACCGCCGAGGAGGTCGAGGGGTGGGTCCGCGACGCCGCGGCGGTGGCGACCACGTCCGAAGCCGCGGTCGCGCGGGTGCGCGCCCAGGAGCGCCTCGACGACTGGGGTTGGGAGCTGGTGCCCCACCTCGTGCCCCTGCTCGGCACCGAGCTCGGCCCTGCCGCCGCCGCGCGCCTCTCCGTCGCCGCCCAGCGCCCGCTGGTACGGGAGGGGGAGCTCCCCGAGGACGAGCGCCGCGCGCGTAACGGCGCGATCGCCAACGCGAACGCCGAGGTCCGCGCGTGGACCATCCCGGCCGACGCCACGCCCGAGCGCGCCGCGGCCACCGTCGCCGCCTGGAACGGGTGGTGGGCGGCCAACGCCGCCTCCTTCGATCGCAGCGGCGCCGAGAAGCTGCGGATGACCTTCCTCGACACCCGGTTCGCCCGCTACTGGGGGAAGCTCCTCCGCCTCGACCTCGGCGAGTCGACCCTCACCCGGCGCCCGGTCCTCGAGGAGATCCAGACGCGCATCCCCCGGTCACTCGCGCTGGCGTTGTGCTCGCTGGCCCTTGCCTACGGCCTGGCCCTCCCCATCGGCGTCTACAGCGCCGCGCGGCCGGACACCGCGGTCGACCGGGTGCTCACCGTCACCCTCTTCCTGATGTTCTCGCTGCCGACCTTCTTCACCGGCACGGTGCTGCTGCGGCTCTTCTCCACCGGTGCGGATCGGACGTTCCCCAGCATCGGGCTGTTCTCCGCCGACGCCGACCAATTCACCGCCCTCGAGCTCACCGGGGACCTGCTGTGGCACCTCGCGCTCCCCGTCGCGACCTACGCGTCGGTGAGCCTGGCGGCGCTCTCCCGGTACGCGCGGTCCGGGGTCATCGACGTCATCCGCGCCGACTACGTCCGTACCGCCCGCGCCAAGGGCCTCCACGAGGTGGTGGTGATCGTGAAGCACGCCGCCCGCAACGGGATGATCCCCATCCTCACCCTGCTCGGGAGCCTGCTCGCCACGCTGGTGGGCGGGAGCGTCATCATCGAGACGGTGTTCGGCATCCCGGGCATGGGGCTCTATCTGTACGAGAGCATCGCCAACCGCGACTACCAGCCCGTCATGGGCATCCTGCTCTTCTCCAGCCTGCTGACGCTCCTCGGTGTGTTCCTCGCCGATCTCCTCTATGCCCTCGCCGACCCGCGGATCGCCTATGAGTGAACGGCAGGAGGACCCGACCTGGGGCGAGCTCACCTGGGAGCAGTTCCAGAAGCGCACGCTCGCGGCCTGGTCGCTCCGCCTCGTGGGGGGCCTTTTCCTGCTCGCCGTGTGCGCGCCCCTGATCGCGTCCGACCAGCCGCTCCTCTACCGGGACGCCGCCGGCTGGCGCAGCCCGTGGGCCGCCGCGCTCTACGACCGCTCCTTCTACACCGCCACCGTCGACGTCCTCTTCAACACCCTGCTCTTCCCGGGGCTGTTGCTGCTGCTGGTGCCCTGGGTCGTCAACCGGCGGACGGCCGCGCTCCCCCGTCGGGATCGGGTGCGCCCCCGCCGCCTCGCCTGGGTGGTGGCGCTCGGCGTGTGGGCCGCCTCGTTCGTGACGGTGATGCAGGTCGACCAGCGCAGCCCCCACGTGGACTGGGCCGAAGTGCAGACCGCCGCGGAGGCGCAGGGCGTCGACGTCGTGAGCGTCTACCCGGTGTTCCACTGGTCCCACCGCGGCCAGCGCCTCGAGGAGAAGCTCCGCCCGCCATCCTTCGCCCACCCGCTGGGTACGGACAACCAGGGCCGCGACACGTTCACCCGGCTCGTGTACGGCACCCGGATCTCGCTCACCATCGGGGTGTTCGCGGTGGCGATGTACTGCGCGCTGGGGATCGTGCTCGGCGCGGTGGCCGGGTACTTCGGAGCCCGCGTGGACCTCGGAATCCAGGCCCTCATCGAGGTCGTGATGTGTGTCCCGTCGATGTTCCTCGTGTTGGCGGCGGCGGCCTTCATCGAGCAGCGGAGCATCTTCCACATCATGGCGATCATCGCGGCGGTCTCCTGGACCGGCCCCGCCCGGCTGGTCCGGGCCGAGTTCCTGCGGCTGAGGAGCCTCGACTTCGTCGCCGCGGCCGAGGCCGCCGGGTTCCCCCGTCGCGCGATCATCTTTGAGGAGATCCTGCCCAACGCCCTCGGTCCGGTGCTGGTCTCGGCCACCTTCGGCGTCGCCAGCGCCATCCTGGTGGAGAGCTCGATGAGCTTCCTCGGCCTCGGGGACATCAGCGCCGCCAGTTGGGGACAGATGCTCAAGGCGGGCCGGGACGAAGACGCCTGGCTCCTCATCCTCGCGCCGGGGCTCGCCATCTTCTTCACCGTCAGCTTGCTCAACCTCGTCGGCGAGGGGGTGCGTGACGCCCTCGACCCCAAGCTGCGGAGGTAGCATGCCCCCCCTCCTCCAGGTCGAAGACCTGCGCACGCACTTCTTCACCGACGCCGGCGTGCTCCCGTCGGTCGACGGCGTCAGCTTCCACGTCGACCGGGGCGAGATGGTCGGGGTGGTCGGCGAGTCGGGCTGCGGCAAGTCGGTGATGTCCCTCTCCATCCTGCGCCTGATCCCGGTGCCGCCCGGGCGGATCGTCGGGGGGCGCATCCTCTTCGACGGGGTGGACCTCGTGGCGCTCCCCATGGCCGAGATGCGGAAGATCCGCGGGAACAAGATCGCGATGATCTTCCAGGAGCCGATGACCTCCCTGAACCCGGTCTACACCGTCGGGGAGCAGATCGCCGAGGCCGTCGTCCTGCACCAGGGCAAAGAGGACGACGAAGCCCGGGAGATCGCCATCCAAGCGCTTCGCGACGTGGGCATCCCGAGCCCCGAGCGCCGCGTGGACGACTACCCGCACCAGCTCTCGGGCGGGATGAAGCAGCGGGTCATGATCGCCATGGCGCTCGCCTGCAACCCCGCGCTGCTCATCGCCGACGAGCCCACCACCGCGCTGGACGTCACCATCCAGGCCCAGATCCTCGACCTGCTCGCCGACCTCCGCGAGAAGCGGGGGATGGCGGTGCTGCTCGTCACCCACGACCTCGGCGTGGTCGCCGAGACATGCGACCGGGTGGTGGTGATGTACGCGGGCCGGGTGGTGGAGACGGGCGCCACCACCGACATCTTCGAGCGGCCCACCCACCCCTACACCCGGGGGCTCCTGGCCTCGTTGCCGGGGCTCGCCGTGCCCGGCGCGCGCCTCCCGACCATCGAGGGCATGGTGCCGAGCCCGCTGCGCTTCCCCCCGGGCTGTCGCTTCTCGGATCGGTGTCCGGTCGCCTCCGCCCGGTGCGGCGAGGTCCCGCCCACCATCGAGGTCGGCGTCGGGCACCAGGCGTGGTGCCACCACCCGGAGGGCGCATGAGCGAGGAGCTCCTGCGGGTCGAAGACCTGGTCAAGCTCTTCCCCATCCAGAAGGGGCTGCTGCGGCGCACGGTCGGGGTGGTGCGCGCGGTCGACGGGCTGTCGCTCACCCTCGCGCCCCGGTCGACGGTCGCGCTCGTGGGCGAGAGTGGCTGTGGCAAGACCACGGCGGGCCGCGCCATCCTGCGCCTCATCGAGCCGGACCGGGGGCACGTCTGGTTTCGCGGCGTGGACCTCCCCACCCTGGACGAGGCCGCGCTCCGCCGGATGCGCCGGCACATGCAGATCGTGTTCCAGGACCCCTACTCGTCGCTCAACCCGCGGCAGACCGTGGGCCAGATCATCGGCCGGCCGCTGGTCCTGCACGGGCTGGCCGACGAGCGGACCGTGGAGGACCAGGTCAAGTCGCTGTTGGAGCGGGTGGGGCTCCAGCCCCAGTACAGCTCCCGCTACCCCCACGAGTTCTCCGGCGGGCAGCGGCAGCGCATCGGTATCGCCCGCGCCGTGGCGCTCCGGCCCGACTTCATCGTCTGCGACGAGGCCGTCTCCGCGCTGGACGTGTCGGTGCGTGCGCAGGTGCTGAACCTGCTCATGGACCTCCAGGCGGAGTTCGGCCTCTCCTACCTGTTCGTGACCCACGACCTCTCGGTGGTCCGGCACATCGCCGACAAGGTGGTGGTGATGTACCTCGGCCAGGTGGTCGAACAGGGGAGCCGCGAGCAGATCTTCGGCCAGACCAGCCACCCCTACGCGCAAGCGCTCCTCTCCGCCGCGCCCGACCCCCACCCGGCGCGCCGTCGGAAGCGGATCATGCTCCAGGGTGACGTGCCGAGCCCCATCAACCCGCCGACCGGGTGCCGCTTCCACACGCGCTGCCCCTACTTCCAGCAGGCCGATGTGTGGGGATTGGGCGATCGCTGCAAGCAGGAGGCGCCCCCGGCCCGCGCGCTCGCCCCCGGCCACGTGGTGTCCTGCCACCTTTACGAGAACCGGACGGATCCGGTGGCGCTGTGATGCGCGCTCAGCTCCCGAAGCCGGGGCGAGGATCGTGGCGAGGTCGCCCTCCTTGCCCACCTTCTCGGCGCCGGCGCGGGCCGCGGTGACCACGAGGTCGGCGGAGGCCCCGGCCGACACGCGGTTCCAGACGGCGCGAACGTCGGCGGCCTACGCCCCCGGCAGACGCCCCGCCGCCTGGTAGAACGCCGCTTCCAGCCCGGCATGCCCGTCGCGACGGTCGTCGAGAAACGCCGCCACGGCGTCCGGAACGGCCACAAACAACTGGGTCACCGACTCCGGTGGCCGCACCCGGCGCGCCAGGGCGGCGATCACCCACGGCGCGGGCGGGCGCTGCCACAGCCGGGCGCCGAGGGGCCAGCGGTCGACGTCCGGTGCCGCCGTTCCGTAGCCGGGGAGGCCGGTACGGTCCCCGGCCGCCAGGAGCGCCGCGGTGCGCAGCACCAACGCCACCGTGAGCGCGGTGGCCCCGATCGCCCAGTGGCCGTCACTGATGGCGAACGGTGTGGCCTCGGGCGGTTCCCGTCGCCGACACATCACCTCCCAGGCGTAGGCGATGTCGCCCGGCGCGCCCGCGCATACCTGGCGCTGCCCGACCAGCCAGCGTCCCTCGTCCAGGGCGGCGAGCAGGGTCGCCGCGTCGGGGAGGGCGCCCAGCGGCGTAGCCGCGAACGCCGGGGTGTCGAGGGCGAGCGAGAGCAGGATCTGCTGGAAGCCGAGGTTGGTCTTGTAGGCGGACGAGACCGCGGCGGGGGTGGGGCGCGGGTGCTGAAGGGGCGCCACGATCATCGCGGTGCAGACCCGCAGCAGGTCGGCCCCGACCGCGTCGGAGGGGAGCGCCGCCGCGAGGGTCGCCAGGCCGGCGTCCCGGTGGGCGACCACCTGGAGACGCGCCGTCTCGTTCATCACCTTGCCGCGCCGCGCCCCGCTGTAGGGGCAGATCACCTCGACGGTGTCGGCCGGGTAGAGGGGGGAGGCGGCCTCGCCCAACGGACGCCCCTCCACATCGAGCCAGTCCCGATGGACCTGCGTGATCCAGGCGTCCAGCATCAGACCCCGGGCACCTGCATCGGCACGCGGTCCACCCGCTCGCTGTACCCGTCCATGGTGACCAGCCGCACGGTCAACACCATCGTCCCGCCCTCGATGACCGTGTGGTCGGGCACGCCGACGGTGGAGCTGCCCACGAAGTGGCGCTCGCCGGGCTGGACGGAGATCCACTTCCGGCGAGGCCCCATGCGGCTGATCATCTCGGTGTCGGGCTGGGTGGTCAGGGCGATCTTGCTGCCCGCGGTGGTGACCACCTCCGCGTCGGTGACGGTGGGGTCGTCGTCCACCATCACGGCCTTGCTACCGGTGTTCACCGCGTAGATGTTCAGCTTCCAGCCCGCGTCACTGCGGACTGCCTCGTAGGAGAGGTGCACCGTGGGCTCGGCGGCCCAGGCGGACGGGGTGAGCGCGAGCGCGGCGAACATGCCGAGGGGGCGGGCGGACATGGGGAGCTCCGGGGAACATCCTATGGGACCGCGCCGGCCGAAGGAAGTTCCGGAATACGTTGCGGTCCGGTGCCCGTCCTCCCGCCCACCGCCGCTTCGGCCCTGGCCTCCCTCGTCGGGGGGGCGCTCGCCGGTCCCGATCGGGTGGTGTCGGGCGTGGCTCCGCTCGATGCGGCCGGCCCCACGGACCTCGCCTACCACGACCGTGGTCCGCTCGTCTCGGAGGCGGGCGTCCTGTTCACCCGCGTCGCGGTCGCTGGCCGTACCTGCCTCGTCGTCGCGGATCCGCTCGCCGCGCTGGTCCTCCTCCTCGACCAACTCTGCCCCGAGCGCCCCTGGGACGGCCCGTCCGACATCGCCCCCTCGGCCGTCCTCCACGCCGGCGTGGTGATCGCCGCCGGCTGCGTGGTGGGCGCCGACACCGTGCTGTACCCCAACGTCGTGCTCTACCCGGGCACCCGGATCGGCGCGCGCTGCCGCGTCCATGCCGGCACCATCCTCGGGGCCGACGGCTTCCGCTACCACCCCACCGCCCGCGGCCCGCTCAAGGTGCCACACGTCGCCGGCCTCCGCATCGGCGACGACGTGGAGATCGGCGCCCATTGCACCATCG
>JAYVAS010000652.1:0-1761 GCA_043750895.1 Pseudomonadota bacterium | reverse complement strand
GGCCGTGCTCGCCCCCTTCCTCGGCGCCGCCGGCAACCCTGCCGGCCCTGGTCAGCGCACCGGGGTGCTCCCCGCCGACAGCAAGGGCGCCAAGGACCTCGAGGGCGCGCCCCCGGAGTTCACGCCCGAGTCCATCGCCCAGATGACCGCCGCGGAGTTCAGCGCCGCGCTGCCCCGCATGGCCCTCACCAATCCCGAGCTCGCGGGGATCCGAGTCCCCGCCAGCTCCCTCCCCCCCACCGGCGACAACGCCCAGACCTGATCGGAGACCGTCCCCATGATCAAGATCGCATCCGGCGGCGGCGAGAACTCTCTCGTCAGCGCGGCCGCCATCAAGTACCTGCAGCTCCTCCTCGCCGACCGCACCTCGCTGCGCGGGCACCCGGCCATAGTTTACCTGAACGCCTACGGCGCTGGTCGGGTCGGTTCGAACTCGTCCACCAGCCAGTTCACCGTCTGGGGCCTCGACGGCTACGACGCGATGGCGACCGTGGCGGAGGGCGTCGCGATGACCGAGACGGCGCTCACCAACGCGCTGAAGACGGCCACCTGGGCGCGGAAGGGCCTCCGTCGGGACCTCTCCGACGACGTGCGCTCGCTCGACGGGACCGGGCAGCTCAACCCGATGCGCCTGGCCATGGACGGCTTCGGCTCGGCGATGGTCACCCTGACCAACCTGATCGCCGCGCTCATGTCCGGCTTCTCGGTCCAGAAGGGGACCACGGGCGTCGCGTTCTCCCACGACCTCTGGCTCCTCGGGAAGGGCGCGCTCATCGAGGCGGGCGTCCCCGGGCCGTACCTGTCGATGCTCCACCTGAACCACTTCGCGGACTGGATCAACGATCTGGAGTCCCGCGGCGGGCTCACCCAGTGGCGCCCGGCCTCGGCGGACATGCAGATCCTCCGCGGTCCCGGCTTCCAGGGCACCTACGACGGGGTCGACGTGTTCAGCACCAACCGGGTCCCGACCTCGGGGTCCGACTACGTGTCCGGGATGTTCGGCCGCGGCGCGGTCGGGTACGTCGAGCAGGAGGTCATCTACGGCCCGGAGGCCATCATCCTCCTGGAGAACGGGCCCATCGCCGTGGAGATCCAGCGGACCACCGGCGGCGCCGGCGCCTCCCAGATCCTCACCCACTACCGGGTGGGCGCCGCCGAGATCGAGGACGGCCGCGGCGTCGGTCTCCTGGCGGCGGGGTAGCCCATGGCCGTGACCCGTCGAACAGGCGAGGCCGCCGGCGCCGAGGGGGTGGCCCTGACCGGCCGCGCCCCGGCCCGTGCCCCCGTCCCCACTCCGCGCCTCAAGCTCGAGCCGGCTCACAACTTCGTCTTCCTCGCGCACCCGGCGCGGTGGGACGTGGCGGTGGTGGGGGATGAGCCTGTCGTCATCCCTCGGCTCCGGCAGTTCCACTACGAGCCGGGGCTGGCGTGTGTCGAGCCCGTGAAGGGGTCGTTCGACGGGGATCCGACCCGGGCGCTCGAGCTCGCCGCGAAGAAGGGATGGCAGGCCATCCCGCGCGACCGCACCGTGGTGGCCTGGGAGCAGGAGTGGGACGACTACGCGCTCGTGTACGACGGGCACCGCGGCCCGGTCCACCTCTCGGTCTGGCACAAGCCCTACACGCTGGGCGGCCAGGTGGTGGTCGACTTCGACGACGAGGGGTGGCTGCGCTTTCTGGCCAACCTCCTGAAGGACGGCGTCATCGCGGGGCCTGACCGGATGGTGCGCCGCGCGCTGGAGCTCGAGTTCAAGGGCGCCCT
>JAYVAS010000651.1:0-4060 GCA_043750895.1 Pseudomonadota bacterium | reverse complement strand
GAGGCGAGTCCGCCTGCGGGACCGGCCGAACGGAGGCGCTGCAGCGTGTCGAGATCGGCCGCGGACACAATCGCCGCGACCGCCTTGCCGTGGCGCATGACGAGCACCGGGGAACCATCCTCGGCGTCCCGCACACACTCCGAGAAGTGGGCTTTGGCTTCGGCCAGCGAGAGGGAGCGGACCATGGAGGACCTCTGGAGTGTAAGCATTATAGTCAAATGAGTCAGAATGTCCATATTCAGGGCGGTGGGGGACTTCGGCCGGCGGACCCGGCGATATTCCTTGCATTCAAGCCGACTACGCCCCACGCCCGTTGCATTCACCGCCACTTACGCCGTTCGCCCCCTCCCAAATCCCCACTCACACCATCCCCGCCAGCCTCTCCACCGTGTTCCAGTTCCGGAAGGTCACCGCCACCCCGAGCTTCTTCTCGAACCACGCGGCCTGCAGTTTGGTGGAGTGAGCGTTGGTTCCGAGGTCCATCCACACCTCGGCGCCGATGACCACGAACCGGTCCCCGGGCGACCGGTTGGGGTCCAACGCCGCCACCCTGGTCGGGTCCGGGACGCGGTCGAAGAAGCCCACGAAGATCCGGCCAGTGTCGACCCCGGGGTAGGGACTCCCCGCGTACACCGCCGTCATCTCCGCCGCCGACCGAACGACCACGGGCACATCAAACCCGAAGGTCGTGGCGATCGCCGCACGAATCGCCGCATCCGTCCCCGCCAGGGACGCTGCACCGAACACGATGTTCCCACTCTGGATGTAGGCCTGGACGTCCGTGTACCCCATCCCCTCGAACATCCGGACCAGCGCCGGCATCCCCATCCGCTTGGTTGCGCCCACGTTGATCCCGCGCAGCAGCGCCACGCCGCGCGTCATGGCGCCGCCTTCTCCCACGCGACCGTGGCCAGCGGCGCCCAGCCGCGGTCGTCCCCGTGCTCGTACACCCAGGTGAACGCGGTCGTGGCGTCGCCCCGCAGGGTGGCGCGGACGGTGGCACCCGACGGGACCGCCCCCGACACGATCGGCCGCCCACCCGCCTCGAGCCACGCGGCGGTCGGGCGACGCAGCTCCAACCACACCGGGTGGGCCGATCGCTCGTCGGCCGTCTCCGCCGCGGGCGGCGCGTCCCGCATGCCGGGCGGCCAGGCGTCGGCGTCGCGGAGGATGGTCAACACCGCCTCGTCCGGCAGGCCGGGAAGGGTCCAGAGCCGTTCATCCCGCATCCGCGCCACGGCGCCGCTGGGTCCGCGCGCGGCAGGCGCAGGGGGCACGGCGGCCACCGGGGGCGCAGTGGCGGCGGGGACCGCAGAGGCAGCCGCGGCGCTGGAAGGGACCGCGGCGGGGACCGCGGAGGCTGCGCCACCAGTGGGAGACCCGACACCCCCGGCCGTCCCGTCTCCCTCGGAGCCACCACACGCCGCGAGCAGGAGCAACCACATGACTCCCGCTTACCGCGCACGCCGCGCGGGTGGTACCGTCTCCGCCGAGGTTCGACGATGGCCGACCAGCCCGAAGGGCGCACGCGCAAGTCGTTGTTGATCGCGGCAGGCAGCGCCACACTCGTGGCGGGGCTGGCCGGCGGTTGCCTGTTCGCCGTCTTCGGGGTCGGCATCCTCGCCGCCATCGCCATCCCCAACTTCGTCGCGATGCAGCTCAAGGCGAAGCGCGCCGAGGTGCCGGCCCACGTGGACAGCATCCGCGTGGCCGAGCTGTCCTACGACGCAGCGTTCACCGGGTACGTCGCCGCCGGCACCGAAGCCGAGGCCCGGGCCGCGATCACCGACGGCCGGCAGGCCCGCACGTTCACGGGGGGCGGGGGCTGGGACGAGATCGGCTGGCACCCGGGCGGACCGATCCGAGGCGCCTACTGGGTGGCGCTCACCGCCGAGGGCTTCGAGGTCCACGGCATCTCCGACGTGGACAACGACGGCGTGTACGCGGAGTACGTGGCCACGCAGGACGAGGCGCCCCGGGCCATTACCCCGCCCGAGATCCACTGATCCGCCGTCGTCACTCTTCCCGCGGCACCAGGGCGTCGAGGTCGGCGAGGGGCGACTCGACGTAGCGACGGAGCAGCCGGCTGACCAGCTGCCCGCCGTAGTAGTCGCAGGCGCCCCGGAGGGCGTCGTGCCGCGCCAGCGCCCGGTCGATCCCCTCCCCGAGGGGGATCAGGTAGGGCAGCAGGCTGAAGCCGAGCGCGCGCGACGCGGTGCGCGCGACCTCGCTGGGGAGGTTGGGGATGCAGATGTGGCGCACCCCCTCCTCTTCGTACACCGGCGATTCCGGCGTGGTGGGCCGGCTCGTCTCCGAGCACCCGCCCTCGTCGATGCTCATGTCGATGAAGAGCGCGCCCTCCTTCATCATCCGGATGTGTTGGCGCCGCAGCACCTTGGGCGCGGGCTCCCCGCGGATGGCCACCGCTCCGATCAGGACGTCCGCCTGCTCGAGGTAGTGGGTGAGGTGGTACTCGCTGGCGATCGCGGTCACCGCGAGGCGCCCCACATTCCGCTCCATGCGGTTCAGCCGCCGCGGGTCCCGATCGAGCACGACGACCTGCGCGCCCAGCGCCGCCGCTTCCGCCGCCGCCGCGGTTCCCGCCGCCCCGGCGCCGATGATCACCACCAGGGCCGGCGGCACCCCGCTCGCGCCCCCGAGGAGCACGCCGGGACCGTTGCCCGGGATGGTCAGGTGGAAGGCCGCGAGGGTGACGGCAACCCGCCCGCCCAGCGCCGAGAGCGGGCCCAGGATGGGGTACTCGTCGGGGCCTTCGCGCACCATCTCCAGCGAGAAGGTGGTGGCCCGGGCCTCCTGGAGGGCGGTGTGCAGGGTCTTGGGCGCGTTCGCGAGGTGAAGGAAGCCGAGAACCGTAAGGTTTGGCCGGATAAGGTCGTACTCCTGGGGACCCAACGAGTGGATCTTGACCAGCGTCTCGGCACGCCCCGCCACCTCTCTCGCGTTGAAGGCGATCTGCGCCCCCGCGGCGAGGAACTCGGTGTCGCTGAATCCGGCGCCCGCCCCGGCGTTGCGCTCGACGATGACCCCGTGCCCGAGCGCGCCCAGCGTCCGCGCCCCCTCCGGAGTGATGGCCACCCGCCGCTCCTGGGGGGTGACTTCGCGTACAACGCCGAACTCCATGCCGCCTCCGCCGCGGGAGCTTACCCTACCGGGCGCCTTCTTCGCGACCGCACGCCCCACGTGAACCGACCGTGACCCCGTCCCCGCCCCGCACCCGCTACTGCAGCCGCTGCCTCACGACCTTCGTCGGGGATCCGGACCGCTGCACCAACCTCGGTTGTCGCGGAGGCAAGCCCCCCAACGGGTGGGGCGAGCTGATGGACACCGGGGACGTGATCGATCGCACCTACCGCATCGACAAACGCCTCGCGATCGGCGGGGCGGGGGTCACCTACCTGGTGCGCGAGACGCGCGACGACGGCAGCGAGTTCGGCCCCCAGCTCGCGGTCAAGGTGCTCTACCAACAGCGGGACCAGGGCCCCTACCTCCGCCGGCTCGCCACCGAAGCGCAGATCATCCAGGGGCTCAACCACCCCCAGATCGTCGAATACCGCGGCTTCGTCCACCGATCGGGGCAGTCCCCCTACCTCGTCACCCGCTTCGAGCAGGGCGGTAGCGTCCTGGACCACCTCCGGGCCAACGGGGCGCTGCCGATCCAGGCCGTGGCCAACATCGGTCGCCAGGTGTGCTGGGCCTTGGACGTGGCGCACCGGCAGGGCGTCGTGCACCGGGACCTGAAGCCCGAGAACGTGCTCCTGGTCAAGTCGGTGAGCCGCGAGGTCGTACCCGAGCTCAAGGTCGCCGACTTCGGCATCGCCAAGGTCTTCGGCGGGTTCGGCGATCGCCTCACCCGCGTGGGGGCGTTCGTCGGCACCCCCCAGTACGCGGCCCCGGAGCAGTTCGACGGCCTCACGCCGGAGCCCGCCGCGGACGTCTACGCCGTCGGCGCGATGATGTATTTCTGCCTCACGCTGCGCCCGGTGGTGGACTTCCCCGACCAGATCGACATGGAGACCTGCCGCGAGGTGCTGGTCAAGGG
>JAYVAS010000650.1:0-6086 GCA_043750895.1 Pseudomonadota bacterium | reverse complement strand
GGTCTACACCCTCGAGTCGGTGGGCGACGAAGGCGAGACGCGGGAGGACACCTTCACGTTCCGCCTCTGGGAGAACACCACGACGGGCGACACGGGGTCGTCATGAGCCCCGGGAAGCGCGTCACCCTGCGCACCGTCACCAAGTCGGACATCACCGAGCGCCTCCGGGACGCGACGGGGTTGTCCTGGGTGGAGAGCGGCGACCTGATCGAGGCGACCCTCGAGATCATCAAGGCCAGCCTCGAGGACGGCACCTCCGTGAAGGTCAGCGGCTTCGGGAGCTTCCTGGTGCGGCAGAAGGCGGCACGACGGGGCCGGAACCCGCAGACCTCCGAGCGCATCCTCATCACCCGGCGGCGGGTGCTCACCTTCAAGCCCTCGCAGGGACTCCGGGCGATCCTCAACGCCGGGCGGGACCCGGAGTAGGCGCATGGCAGAGCTCCCCGACAAGCTCTACTTCCGGATCGGCGAAGTTGCGGAGCTCGTCGGAGTGGACGCGCACGTGCTCCGCTACTGGGAGACGGAGTTCAAGTTCAGGCCTCACCGCTCCGCGGCGGGGCAGCGGCTCTACCGCAAGCAGGACGTGGCCCGGTTCCTGCGCGTGCGGCAGTTGCTGCACGAAGAGGGGTTCACCATCGCCGGGGCGCGGCGCCTCCTCGTCGAAGGGGAACCGGCGCGGGAAGGGCTCGGGGTCGAGCGCGAGAAGCTCCGGGAGGCCCTGGTGCGGATCCGCGCCGCGCGGTCGCAGCTGCGTCGGCTGCTCCAAGACCTCTCGGACGACCGGTAGCCCACCGTCAGCGCGCCGCGTCCAGCTCGGCGAGGCGCTTCTTCTTGGCCACCGCCCGGTAGCTCTCTTCGACCCAGCGCAGCAGCGTCGCGACCTCGGGTCGATCCCCCGGTTCATAGGCGAGGCTGACCCAGCCGCTCTTTCCGAGCCCGTAGCCAGTCGGCTTGCCGAAACCGGACTCCAGCGCCGCCGGTCCACTCTGGGGAAGCTTGAGGCTGAGCGAGAGGCGGGCGGTCGTGTCGGCGGCCATGCCCATGAACACGAACACCTTGCCGTCCACCTTGAGCACGCGCTCCCCCCAGGGGAACGCCTCCGTCGTTCCTGGGAGGCCGAGCGAATATTCCCGGATCACCGCAGAAGCACTGAATAGATCACCCATGCGACCGTCTATCGCGTCGCGCGCGTGTGCCACCCGCGCGATTCTTCCCCGTGCAGCGAGGTAAACGTGACTCGAGCCTTATTGTTGGTCCTTCTGTCCGCGGGGTGCGCCGTCCCCCTCACCGGCGTCGCAAGCTTGACCCTGCTCGCCGCCCCGGGCGCGGCGCTCGAAGCGGAGCCCATGGGTCCGCCCGTGAAGGTTCGGCAGTGCGTCAACCAGGTGATGGGCGTCGTCACCTGGGCGGACATCGCGCCCACCCACGAGACGGTCATCAGCCAGGCGCTCAAGGAGACGGGCGCCGACGTGCTGCTCGACGCCAAGATCACCAACAGCCAGTCCAACTTCGGCGTGTACATCAACGCCTGCACCCAGGTCGAAGGCACCCCGGCGAAGTTCAAGGCGGTGAGCCTATGAGCCGCCTCCTGCTGCCCCTGTTGCTCGTGGTCGCCGGGTGCACGAAGGTGTGGCCGGTCAACAAGAACCCGTACGCGGTCTCGACCTCGCCGGTGGCCTCCTCCCAGTTCGAGGTGATCGGTCCCGTCAGCGTGAAGCAGTGCAACAAGCTGATCATCGTCATCCCGATCCTCAAGGACCCCTCCTTGTTGTTCGACGAGCTCGTCGCCGAGGCCCAGAAGGTGGGCGGCGTCGCCGTCACCGGGGTCGAGTTCCGCCAGGTGGACCTCCTCACCGCTCCGTTGTACGTCCGGAACTGCATCGAAGCGTCCGGGCTCGCGGTCAAGATGAAGGCCGCCCCGCCGCCGCCCCCGCCCCCGCCGCCGCCCCCCGCGACGAAGAAGAAGAAGTAGGCGCGCGCACGGTGGCGAGGAAGGTCGGATAGGAGTCGGGCGTTCTCAGGACGACCCATGCTCACCCTCCTCGCCGTCGCCGCTGCCGCCGTCCCCGCCCCCAATGCCACGTGGACGCCCATCCAGGCGACCCCGGTGTCGATCACCTGCGCCCAGGTGGCAGGTGAGCCCTACTGCCGGTCTACCGGGGTGATTGGCGTCCCCGTCGCCCAGGCCTCGTCCACCTTCGAGCGGCTCGACGAGTTCGTCTCGAAGATGGGCTCGATCTCTCTGGTCAAGCGCCTCGATCCCGACGTCCTGCACGTGGTCATGGACTACCCGTTCCCGCTCGACGACCGGGATTACGTGGCCCGCTTCGCCCACCGGGTCGAGCCGGACGGCACCCACGTGTTCGCGTGGGTCCCCGTCGTCCACAAGGACGCCCCGCCGGCCGACGGCGTCGTCCGCCTCACCGCCCTGGACGGGGAGTGGCGGTTCGCCCCCGAAGGCGAGAACACGCGCGTGACCTACGTCTGGCAGGCAGACCCGGGCGGCAACCTGCCCGACGTGAAGGCCGTGCGGACCAAGGCGGGGACCCTCGCCGTGCAGGACATCGCCAACGCGTGCTCGACCCGGGTGCTCTCGCCCTGACGGTCGGTAGAATTTTGTTCGGATCCGACGCGACCCGGTGTCTCGACCAGAGGACTCCCCCCCATCGCGGTAGGATGTGCGCATGATCCTCCTCGTCCTCAACCTCGGCTGTCATCAGACCCCCGTGAAGGACACCGCGGCGCTCGTGGACACCGACACCACGGACACCGACACCACGGACACCGATGCCGATGCCGACACCGACACCGACACCGACACCGACACCGACACGGTGACCGGCGCCCCCGACTGCCGGGAGGAGTACGTCGACGCCACGTTGATCTCCTTCGAGTCGGTCACCGGGGAGATCAACTCGGTGGACCCCGCCACCGGCGCGACGTCGGTGTTCTCCATCCTCTCCGGGATGCCGAAGGACGCGAACCTCAACTCGTCCGCCTTCCGCGCCGACGCCACCGCCGTCGTATCCGACGCGACGCATCGCCAGCTGGTCTCGGTGGACCCGTGCTCGGGGGTGGTCACGGTCATGGGCGCCACCGGCGTCGGCGCCCTGTGCGGCGTCGCCTACGGCCCGGGCGGGCACCTCTACGGGCTGGACGGCGAGAACAACCAGCTGGTCCTCCTCGACGAGGTCACCGGCGCGGCCACCGTCATCGGCGGGCTCGGCTTCGACCTCGGCACCTGCGGCCTCGCGTACGACTGCGTGAACGACCAGCTGATGGCGGTCGACGGCACCAACAGCCGCATCTTCAAGGTGGATCCGGCCACCGGCCTCGGCTTCGACGCGATCTCCACCGACGTGGCCTTCGGCTCGGTGGGGGCCGAGTACGACCCCCGCGACGAGACGATCCTCGCCTCGACCGGGTCGGCGTTCTACCGTATCGAGATCACGACGGGCGCCGGAACCCGGATCGCGCCGCTCGACGGCGAGGGCAACTGGGACGATCTCGCTTACCTGACCGCCGCCATCGAGTGCCCCTGAGGCTGCGGCTGCCGAGGCTCCGCCCCCCGTTTCACGTTAGCCGGGCGACATGTGGTCCACCCTGCTCCTCCTCGCCTGCACGGCGCCTGACTCGGACACCAGGTCTCCGGCCGAAACCACGGACTCGACCGGCCCGACGGACACCGCCGGCACGGACACCACCGAGACAACCACCACCGAGCCCGAGTTGCCCTACTCCGGCGGCACCTGCCCCACGCTCACCGCCGGCGTGAACGACGGCTTCGTGTCCGGCAACGACGACGACCGCACCTTCCGGGTGCTGTTGCCCGAGAACCCCACCGGCGCCGGGGTGGTCTTCGCGTGGCACTGGCTGGGGGGGAACGCCCGTCAGATCGAGCAGTACATGGGCCTGGACGCCTGGGCGGACGACCGCGGCTTCATCGTGATCTCGCCGGACGCCAGCGGCGACCAGGACTACGAGTGGGACTTCGGCGACGGGCCCGAGGGGAACCCGGACGCGCTGTTCTTCGACGACCTGGTGGCCTGCAGCGCCGCCACCTGGGGGGTGGACCGCGACAACCTGCATGCCGTCGGGATGAGCGCCGGCGGCCTCTGGACCACCTGGCTCACGATCTACCGGGCCGACGTCCTGGCCACCACGGCGCCGCTGTCGGGCGGCACCAGCTTCTACGTCTCGCCGGCCCAGCCCATCCCGGTCCTGCTCACCTGGGGCGGCCCCACCGACACCTACAGCGGCTACTCCTTCGAGACCGCCTCGGAGACCATGAGCGAGGGGCTGCGAGACGACGGCCACTTCGTCGTGGAGTGTGTGCACGACGGGGGGCACACCATCCCGTCCGAGGCCACCGACTACGTCGGTCAGTTCTTCTCCGACCACCGGCGGGGGGTCTCCCCCGAGCCCTACCTGGACGGGTTGCCGGCCTCCTTCCCGGACTGGTGCCGCATTCCCGGGTGAGCCCGGCGGTGCTCAAGGGCGGGCCGTGGTGTCCTCCGCGCAGCCCGTGAACCACAGCGTCGGGGAGACGCCTTCGGAGACCTGCCAGAAGCCGCGCGCGGTGGGGTCATAGGCCACGGCCTCTCCCTGCACCTCCAGCGCATAGCTGAGCTCCTGGGGAGCGCCGAGGTCGGCGAGGTCGGTGCCGTCGAACTCGTAGAGGTGGAAGTAGGTGCGGACGAGCAGCCGGCTCTGGTCGGGCCAGAGATCCGCGGCGGTGACCCGGGCGGTGATGTCCTCGTCCGCACTCCCGGTGCTGATCTCCGACACCCACTCCAGCACCGTCGCCCCGGCCGGAAGCGTGTACACGCCCGCGGTGGCGTCGGTGCGCTTGGTGATGACCACCGGCGTGCCGTCCGGGGTGACGGCCAGGGCTTCGGCGTCTTCGGCGCCGTCCGGGTAGGTGTAGGGGCGGACCTCGGCCTCCACGCTGTACTCGGACTGGGTACCGTCGAGGAGGGGCTCGGTGACGACGAGGACCACGAACTCGGTCCGGGCGGTGCCGCTGGTGCCGATGTCGCCGATGGTGAGGCACCACCCGCTGTCGCACGGCCCGATGGCGAGGTCCTCCCAGTCGTCGGCGACCACGCCCTCGACGGTGAGGGTGGCCACGGTCGTGCCCGCGGTGTCGAGCGCGTAGAGCTCGGCGGCGCCGCCGGAGTCCTCGTGGGTCCAGAGCACCCCGGGGTTCTGCCGACTGGGCACGATGCCGGAGAGCTCGGTGTAGTCGGTGTTCTCGACCACGCCCATGGACATGGCGGGGGCATACGCGGCACATGGCGCCGTGGTCGGGTCGGTGGTGGCGGTGTCGGTATCGGTGTCCCCGTCAGCGTCGGTGTCCCCGTCGGCGTCGCTGTCGGTCGGCACGTCGGTGTCGCCCGTGGGGAGCACCGCCTCCGGGCCGTTGCAGCCGCACCAGGCCGAGACCACCAGGCTGAACCACGACATCCAGCACCGCTATCCGGTGGGGTTAGGAGCCGTCGATGTTCCTGGCTTGGATGTTGGCGGGCTGCGACGGCGTCGAGCGCGACGCGCTCGCTGAGGCGCGGGTACAGGCCGCAGCGCGCACCACGGTGGCCGAGCCCGATTGGTCCGCCGACGCGTCCCTGGTGTTCCCCCTCGCCGAGCTCGAGCGGCTCTCGGTGCTCCTCCTCGACGACATCCTCGCCCGGGCCCCGGGGGTGTCGGCCCAGCTCCCCGGGGGCATCCCGGCGGTGTCCCTCGATCCCCGCCTGCACGTCGAGAACCTGACCATGCTCGCGCACCCCACCCGCCCCGATCGCCTGCTGGCGCGCGGAGAGCTGGTGGGCTCGGTCGGGGCGAGCGTGGGCACCCGGTCGCTGGGGGTGCCCGTCCGGGTAGGGCTCGCGCTCTCCCTGCGCCTCGACGTCGCCGAGGGCTCGGTCCTGGTCTGCCTGGACGAGGTGGAGCGGGTGCAGTTGGAGTCGATGGCGTGGCGATCGTCGAAGGCGCGGAACGGCAAGGGCGTGGAGGAGTTCCTCCGGGACGCGTTGACCCGAGACCCCCCGCGGGCGTTCATCACCCGCACCGGGGCGTCGGGGCTCCCC
>JAYVAS010000649.1:0-4107 GCA_043750895.1 Pseudomonadota bacterium | reverse complement strand
CCGGATCCCGGAACGACGGGTCACAGTACTGGCCGATCCCCTGGACGTGCAGGCCCTGGACCGGCTCCCAGTCGGCGATCCCGGTGAACACGGCCCCGTTGGCGCTCGTGCCCTGCACGCCGTCGTGCAGCATGTCGAACTCGCCGAGGAACGCGAGCTGTTGCACGGGCGCTCCCCGGGCGAACACGCCGTGCGCCATCCGGGTGCGCGGTTCGGCGGTGCCGATGTCGGCCTTGGCGTGGGTGATCAGGCTCGAGACCCCGATCTCGGCCGTCTTGGAGATCCCATAGGACAGGTACCCGCTGTAACCACGCTCCCGAAAATCATCGGGCGCAACCTGGAAGTTCCCGGCGATGCCCATCACCTCGGCACGGACGCTGCGCGAGGTGTAGCTGGCCGCCACCCCGACCTGCTGGTCGTCGTTGGTGTCGGTGCGGGTCACGCTGCGCGTGTAGAGGATGTGATCCTCGGTGCGGATGCCGAACGGCAGATTCATCCGACCGGCGCGCACGAGCCAGCCCTTGGCGGGGTTCACCCCGGCCCAGTACTCGCGCGACACGAGGTTGAAGCCGTCGGGGTTGGTGGTCACCTGGGCTGCGCGGGCGCCCTCACTGACCACGCCGAGCGCACCGGAAGCGACGAACACCCCGGTCTGCACCGCCGCCCGCATGTCGGCCTGCATGAGGATCGCGCGGACGTTGCCCGGCTCGGGGATCACCAGGGAGCGGACATCGGCCTGGAGAATGAGCGGCACCGGGAGCGGCAACACCCCGAAGAGGAACTCGGCCGACTTGCCCGGCTCCTCGGTCATGGGCGTGTAGTGGGTGCGCAGCAGGATCTCGCCCTGGGCCCGGCCATAGGCCGACAGCGGACCTGCCCCCGATGGATCGACGTGACACTGCGCGCAGTTCACGTACCCGTGGTGGATGAACCAGGGGAACGCCCACGCCCTCCCCGGGAGGAGGGCGGCGAGCGAAACGACGAGCAGGAGGACGGCGCGAAGGCCTCGATTCCGAGTATCAGCCATCGATGAGATCGACGGCGACTTCCGCCCGCATCTTCGGATCGACGGTGACGCCGAGGTAGCTGGGGATGGCGATGCCGGCCACCGAGGTGTCGTAGTTGAAGTTGGCCTTGACCTGAAACCCGGTCTTGCTCTTCTTCACGGCGTAGGCGACGTTGACGGCCTGATCCTGCCCGTGGATGTTGAAGGTCGCCTTGACGGTGCCCTTCTTCTCCTCCCCGAGGGTCGCCGGCCACAACACGTCGGCCTTGGGGAACGAGAGGATGGCGTTGGGGAACTTGGCGACCTCGACGTACTTTTCGTTCATGTGGGAGTCGCGCATGCTGATCCCGGTCTGGACGGTGCTCATGGGCACCGTGAACACCAGCTTGCCGGCGTCTTCGGCCGCGGTCATCGTGTTGGTCACGCCCTCGATGTCGAGGAAGCCCGGCGAGCCGATCCCGAAGAAGGTCACCTTCGGCTTGCCGTCGACCCGCACCGCGGCGTCGGCCGAGAGGGGGGCGACGAGCAGGAGGCCCAGGCCGAGGAGGGAGAGCGTGGGGCCGAGGGAACGATGGAACACGGTCAAGATGCCTCCGGTGAGTGAGTCGCTATGAAGGACGGGCACGGCTGCCAACCCATTCGCTGCAAGTTTCGCCCCGGAGGGCCACGTGACAAGCCGTGACCTCCGCCTTTCAACGGCCGTCCCCCCCGCGGACGGCCTCGAGCACCGCCTGCAGCAGCACTTCGAAGGGGGCCGGCTTGCGCACCCGGGGGGTCGATCGCGCCGCGAGGAGCTGGACGAGCGGGGGGTCGATGCACGCCGTGTGGGCGAGCAGGAGCGGCACCGGATCGAGCCGGTCGAGCTCGTCCATGAGCACGAGCCCGCCGAGGTCCTGGAGGTGCTCGAGGTGCCGGCGGGCGCGGGGGCCGATGGACTCGCGCGGACGGTCGCCCATGGGCATGAACACGTCGGCCACGACGACGTCGTAGGGCACCCGATGTAACTCGGCGACCGCCGATTCGACCGTGGTGCACACGCAGGTCTCGATGTCCAAGCCCTCGCGCAGGGTGCGAGCCACGCCCTCCACGTTGCTGGGCTCGTCGTCGACGAAGAGGACCCTCACCCCCGGCTCCGGAGGCCGATCCAGACCACCGCACCGAGCAGGACCCAGCCCGTGGTCGCGGGCACCGACGGGCCACAGACCCAGGCGAACCCGCCCGGGTCGGCGGTGAGCGCGGGGGCGCAGCCGTCGTCCACCGCCTCGTTGCAGTCCTGATCCACCCCGTCTCCGCAGACTTCGTCCGCGCTGGGGTGGGTCTCCGCGTCGCCGTCGGCGCAGTCGTTTCCCCCGGCGAGCGTCGCCGGGTAGCCGTCCCCGTCGCCGTCGATCAGATCACCGCCGTCGCAGTCCTGATCCACGCCGTCGTAGAGCACCTCGGGCGCACCCGGGTAGATGTCGTCGCGCCCGTCGTCGCAGTCCTCGCCCGCCGTCCAGCCGTCTCCGTCCCGGTCCTCCGCATCGCTCACGGTCGCCATCGGATGCCCAGACTCACGCCTCCGGCAGCGTATCCCGTTCCGGGCCCCGCCCAGACCTCACCCCACCACAGCCGCCCCCCGACCGACCTGGCCCCGGCCACCCGCAGGACCCCGAGCCCGCCGACGCGGAAGGTCTCGTACGGCCCGTACAGGTTCACCCCCAGGTCCACCCCCACCTCCATCGTCCACGCTCCCATCGCCCGCCGCCAGGCGCCACCCGCGAGGACCGGCACTGTCGCCCGGAACAGCACGCCGCCCCCCTCCTCCAGGGTTAGGCGCCGCGCGACCGCCGACGGCCGCAGCACCGCGCGCACCGACCAGGCCGCCCCCAGCTCCCGCCCCACCGAGGCCTGGAGCACCGGACCCACCCCGCCCAGCCCCTCCAACACCCCGCCACCCAGGGTGGAGCCCGCCGCTCCCCCGCCCAGGTCCACGATCCAGCGGCCTCCCCCGGCCCCCGCTTCCGTCGACGGGGCGGGCACAGCCACCGCCAGCACGTGCAGACCGTCGGCATCCACCTCCCACAGCCGTACCGAGGCGCCGTCGGGCAGCGCGTAGACGACGGGGATGCCGCGGCCGAGGAGGCGCGCCACGGCGGCAAGCAAGCGGTCGCGACCGGCATCGGGCGCGTCCGAGCCGAGGGCGACCAGGGCGTCCACCAGGGCCACCGGCCCCAGCGGCGGCCCCCCCGGGTCCATCGACACCACCCGCTCACCGCCGGCCCGGAGCGTCACCAGGGCCGCCGCCGTCACCCGCGCGCCGTCGAGAGCCTGGACCAGGTGGGTCCCCGGCGGGAGCTCGAGGATGCCGGCGCCTGCGGGGCGGCCGTCGACCCGCGCGGAGACGCCGGGCGGAGTGGACACCACCAGGAACGCGCGGTCGAGGCTCTGGGGGAGCTCCGTCCAGGCCCGGAGGATGTCGGGATCGGTGTCGGGCGGCAAGGACAGACCCCGGCCCACCGCGAGGGCGCGCCCCAGAGCGGCCGAGGATTCGCGTTGGTGCACCGGGTAGCGGACGGGGTCGGTGCGCGCCGCTCGGGCAAGGTAGGAGTGTGCCGTCGCCACGCCGAGCGAGACCCGCAGCAGATCGTCGTTGGCCGGAGCCTCGTCGAGGCAGGCCAGCTCCAGCTCACGCGCCACATAGCTGGCCAGCGCCTGGTCCAGGGCGAGGACCTGAAGTTGGCCCCGCGCGACGTCGAGGGCCGCGCGCCACACGGCCAGCGAGACCTCGCCCCCACAGTCCTCATCCGCGCTTCGGGTGGTCACGCTGGTGACCAGCACCCGCTCGGCGAGCCGATCCGCGGGGACGATCTCCGCGCGGAGCCAGCCGGCCGCCGCGAGGGCCGAGGCCACCGCCCCGTCGGGGTCGCCGGCGAGCGCGGGTGGGACGACGGCGATCGCCGACGACCGATCGGGCTCCCCCGCCGCGGCGAGGCAGACCCACATGAACCCCAGTCCGATCATCCGCGCCCGGCCGCCCCGTTCGCGCACCGGGGGCGACCCGGGGCGGGGCGGCGCAAACGGGGTCCGAGGTGCAGCAGGCTGGGTGGTGAGATTGGTGGGCT
>JAYVAS010000648.1:0-3333 GCA_043750895.1 Pseudomonadota bacterium | reverse complement strand
TGCACGCCGAGGGCGGGCTCGGCCGCGAGTCGGGTGATGGAGTCGCGACCGGCGCCCAGCCACGCCGCGAGGTTCACCGCCCCGGGGGGTGGCTCCGGGGCGAGCAAGGCGTGCATGGCGCCGCACTCGGAGTGCCCACACACGATGAGGTCCCGGACCCCGAGGTTGAGCACCGCGAACTCGATGGCCGCGGCCTCCGAGCGGTCGCCCGAGGAAACGCCGTGCTCTCCACAGCGCGGAACGAGGTTGCCGACGTTTCGGACGACGAAGAGATCCCCGGGGTCGGTGGACGCGAAGAGGTTGGGGACCACACGGCTGTCCGAGCAGGCGACGAACAGACAGTCCGGCGATTGACCGAGCGCGAGCTGGGCGAACCGCTCTCGGACGTGAGGCCGTACCTTCTGGTGGAACTCGAGGATGCCGTCGAGGAGCCGCTTCACGCCAGCACCGCCCATCGGGCGTAGAGGCGCTCCACCTCGGCGCGCGCCTTGCCGAGGTCGGCGGTGAGCGCCTTGAGCGCGTCTCCGCTCCGCGCGCGGTAGGTGGCCGGATCGGCGATGATCGTGTCCAGCGCCGCCACGCGTTGCTCGGCCTTCAAGATGGAAGCCTCCATGCCGTCAAGCTCCTTCTGTTCCTTGAACGATAGCTTCTTTCGGGCCGGGGGGGCGTTGCGGGGGGGCGCGTCAGCCCCCCCGTCCTCAGAAGGAGGCCGAGAGGCCGAAGAGGACCAAGTGCCGCGCCGAGGGTCCCCGCCCTGCCGGATCCAGTCCGAGTAGTTCCCCTCGTACCTGGAAACCGTGCCATCGGGGCTGAAGGCGAGGATCACCGTCGCCACCTTGTCGAGGAACCACCGGTCGTGAGAGACGATGATCGCCGCGCCGGGGAAGACCTGCAAGGACTCTTCCAGCACGGCGAGGGTCTGGAGGTCCAGATCATTGGTGGGCTCGTCGAGGACCAGGACGTTCCCGCCGGTGCGGAGGAGGCGGGCCAACAGCACCCGGTTGCGCTCGCCGCCTGAGAGCCGCCCGATACGGGTGTCCACCGCGCGGTCGTCGAAGAGCAGGCCGCGCAGGAAGGAGCGGACGTGGATGGTCTCGTCCGGAAGCTGCACCCAGTCGTTGCCCTCGGCGACCTCCTGGATGACGGTCTTGTTGTCGTCCAGCTCGGTCCGGCCCTGCTCGAGGAAGGCGTACTGGGTGTTGATGCCGATGGTGACCGTGCCGCCGTCGACCGGGCGGCGCCCCAGGAGCACGTTGAGCAGCGTCGTCTTTCCGGCGCCGTTGGGGCCGACGATGCCCACCCGGTCGCCCGGGAGCAGCGAGAAGTCGAGGTTACGCACCAGGACCCGGTCGCCGATCTTGACGGTGGCCTTCTTCAGCTCCAGGACGGTCTTGCCCAGCCGCGGTCCGGGCGGGAAGCGCAGCGTCGGCCCACCGGAGCCCGGGGCGCGCGCGGTCGGGTCGGGGCGTCCGTCCACGGCGGCGTCGAAGCGGTCGATGCGCGCCTGTTGTTTGGTGGTCCGTGCCGCGGGACCCCGGCGGATCCAGTCCAGCTCGCGGCGCACGAAGGACGCGCGTTTCTCCTCACGGACGGTCTCGTTCGCGAGCCGCTCCGCCTGGTGCTCCAGGAACTTGGTGTAGTTGCCGTCGTAGGCGTAGATCTTCCCGCGGTCCAACTCGAAGATGCGCGTCGCCACCCGGTCGAGGAAGTACCGATCGTGGGTGACGAGCAGCAGCGCGTCCACCCGGTTCCCCAGCCAGCGCTCGAGCCAGGCGATCGCGGCCACGTCGAGGTGATTGGTGGGCTCATCGAGCGCGAGCAGGTCGGGGTGCCCGAGCAGCGCCTGACCGAGCGCGACCCGACGCCGCTCCCCACCGGAGAGGCTGCCGATCCGGGCGTCCAGCGGGGGCAGCCCGAAGTCGGAGTGGAGCGCGTAGAGCTCGTGGGAGACGTCCTCCACGCCCTGCTGGTACTGCTGGGCGGCGTAGGGCTTCTGCGCCTCGGCCAGGGCCTCTTCGACGGTGAGCGTCGGGTCGAGGACCGGCTCCTGCGGAACATACGTGAGCACGAGGCCGCGGGAGCGCCGGATCTCGCCGTGGTCGGGCTGATCGTCGGGGTCGGGGGACACCCCGGCGCGGACGACGACCCGCATCATCGTGGACTTGCCCGAACCGTTGAGGCCGAGGATGCCGATCCGATCGCCCCGATTGATGGTGAAGGAGATGCCGTCGAGGATGTGACGGATTCCATAGTGCTTTTCGAGGTCGAGGACGGTCAGGAGGGGGATCACGGCCGCCGGTTAGCCCCGTCGGGGGTGGGGCGCCACGGTCCGATTGGCCGGGTGACGATCCGTGAAGCTACCCGGCGTTGCGGGTCCGCTACGAATCGTGGCGGGCATCGACGAGTGGGTCGATCGTTCATACAGGTTTTACGCCGATACTCCGCCGGGCCCGGCAGTTGCTTCGGTGGGGGGCATGTCCCGCTTCCGCGTCGGCTTCGCCCTCCTCGCCCTCTGGACCCTGTGCGCCATCGCGCTCGACCGCTGGGGGGCGTGGCAGCGACCGCGGGGCCAGTACGACGCCATCGTCGTGGCCGGCTGCCGGGTGGACCCCGGCGGGTCGCCCTCGCCGGCCCTCGGGTGGCGGGTGGGAGCGGCGGTGCGGCTCTGGAACGAGGGATGGGCGCCGCGCATCCTGTTCACCGGCGGGCTCGGGGACCACGCGCCCACCGAGGCTACGGCGGCGGCGACGCTCGCCCGTCAGCTCGGCGTCCCCGCGGGCGCGGTGTGGCTCGAGGACGGGTCGACCTCGACGGAGGAGAACGCCCGGCTGGCGGCGGCGCGCTACCCGGCGAACCGGGTGCTGGTGGTGACGGACGCCTACCACGTGTACCGCGCGCGGCGGGTGTTCGACCGCTACTACGACGCCGTCGACGCCGTCGCGAGCCCCTACGGAGAGTGGTCGCGGGTCCGGGGAGCCTATCGGGAGGTGCTCGCGGTGGGTGGGTATGCCGTGGCGGGGCGGCTGTGACCGGGGGCCGAGGTTAGGCGCCGGGATGATCACGATTGGCCCGAACGACGCCTGCCCCTGCGGGTGGGGCCGGAAGTACAAGAAGTGCTGCGGGGCGCTTCACGGCGGCGCTCCCGCCCCCTCCCCCGAGGCCCTGATGCGGTCGCGCTACACCGCCTACGTCATCGGGAACGTCGCCTACCTCGTGGCCACCACCCACCCCGATTCGCCGCACCGGGAGGCGAATGTGGCCGCGTGGTCGGACGAGCTTCGCCGATATTGCGCGGCGATCACTTTCGAAGGCCTTTCGGTGCGGGCGGCGACC
>JAYVAS010000647.1:0-3183 GCA_043750895.1 Pseudomonadota bacterium | reverse complement strand
TCGGGGTGCTTGGTGGCGGCGTTGACCGCGTTGTAGGCCCCCAGCGACGCGCCGGTGGCGACGAGCCGAGCGTCCGGCTGGCCGAGGTCGTGGCGGATCCACGGCACCAGCTCGTTGGCGAGGTAGGCGTCGAAGCGGGCCTGGAGCCAGGACTTGTGCCAGGGGGGCGCCTCGTCGTTGAGCCAGCCGTCGGAGCTGATCGAGCCGCAGGCGTAGACGCGGATCCGGCCCGCCTCGATCAGGGGCGTGAGCACCTTGAGGAGGAGGAACCGTTCACACTCGAGGAAGTCCCCGCCCGCGGTGGGAAACAGCAGCACCGGCCGCCCCGCGTGGCCCCAGGCGGCCACCGGCATCTCCCGCCCCAGCTCGGGGCTGTACCAGCCGTGGATGCGCCGGTTCACGCCGACACCCCCGTCCGGTCGAGCTCGGTCTTCCGCCAGAACTGCACGAGGCCGAAGAAGTGGTCGGTGAACTGGTCGATCTCGTGGGGAGGGAACAGCGCCGTGACCTTCTCCCGCACGATCTCGCGTGCGCGCTCGCTCCCGAAGAACTCGACCACGACCTCGTCCAGGTGGGACAGATGCTGGGCGCAGAAGGCCTCGAAGGCGTCGGTCTGGAAGTACTCCCGCGCCAGGGCGTCGTAGCGCAGGAGCTTCTCCGCGAAAGGGAGGTCCAGGTCGGCGATCGCGAGGTACGGCTCCCAATTCGGGTTCAGGCGCGGTTTCCGGCGGGTGGCGGCGGCGAAGATCGACCACTTCAGCAGCGACTTCACCATCCAGGGGAAGTGGAAATGCAGGCTGGTGACCTGTGAGTCCGGGCACGCATTCGCGAAGTCGATCGGGTAGAAGACTCCGTCCTTCCTCAATGACTCGCAGGAGTTGTAGTCCCAGCAGAAGAAGGCGTTGATGACCCGGGTGTACCGGGCCAGCATCTGCCACTCCTCGCCGTTCACGTAGTTGAAGTCCACCACGTAGCGGGCGTGCAGGGGCGCGGTGGGATCGTACTTGATGACGTTGACCTGCGGGCCGATGCCGATGCCGCGCACGAAGAGGTCGAAGGGGTCGACCGCCGCCTGGAGGTGCATGAGCTGCTTGCCGGAGTCGTCGTAGGCGGCGTGCAGCGCGGCCGCGTCCTTGATCTTGGAGACACCACGCCAGGCGCCACCGTCGTAGGGCTTCATGAACTGGGGGTAGCCGACCGCCTCCCCCACCGACTCGAGGGAGAAGAGCTTGTTGTAGCGACGCACCGTCACCGGGATGTCGGCCTCGTCCGCGTACTCCTTGGGGGGGATCATCCACGTCTCGGGCACGGGGAAGCCGAGGCGCGTCATCGCGGCGTAGGTGGTGTGCTTCTCGGCCGCCTGGATCATCCAGGGGTTGTTGAGCACGTAGACGCCGTCCATCAGCATGATCTTCTTCACCCACTCCCGCGTGTGGGGAAACCAGTGGGTGATCCGGTCGATGACGAGGTCGTAGCGCGGCTTCTCGCGGAGGCCGTAGGGCTCGCGCCGCACCCGCTCCACCGCGAAGTCCACCACCTCCGACCCGAGCGTGACGTGCAGATCGAGGCGACGGATGATCTCCTCGAAGCATGCGGGCCAGCACAGATCGGCACCGAGCGAGAGCCCGATGAGACGGGTAGACATCCAGCCTCCGAGGGAGACCGGGGGCTATCGTGAGGCGGATCCGGCGGCCAGCGAGAGCGCCCACGACCAACACCGCCACCATGAACGGAAGAACGGGGATCAGAGCCGGCCGAACCGTTCTGATCCCCGTCCCGACAGGTACCCCCGCACCTGCCTCGCGGCGCAACCTGGACAAGCGCGCCACATCCTCAGCTTCCCCCGGTACCGCCCCGACGTCACGCCCCAGCCGAAAGTCCGCGTTCACAGTCGGTGTACACGACCCCGCCCCCTCCGCCACTTCCCATCCCCGAGGTACCGGCAAAAGCTATGGAATATGGTGACCCGACCGGACGTCTACGGCTTCGTCGACTACCGCGCCTTCCTGGTTGCCTGGGTCGACGCGGGGGCCGGGCAGCCAAGCTTCCGGACCCTCGCGCGCCGCTCCGGGTGCTCCCCGGCGCTCCTCTCGGCGGTGACGCACGGCCAGCGGGACCTGGCCCCGGCGACGGCCTCGGCGCTGGGATCGGCGATGGGGCTGGACCAGATCGCGCTCGACTACTTCCTGAAGCTGATCGCGTACGAGCAGGCGGACTCCCGCGCGGCGCGCGCTGAAGCATACGACCGTCTGGTGGCGATCCGGGCGTTTCGCCAGGCGACCCGCCTCGCCGACTCGGCCTGGCTGGTGTTCAGCCGCTGGTACATCCCGGCGGTGGCCGAGTTGAGCCGCTGCGCGGGCTTCCGCGGCGACCCGGAGTGGATCGCCGCCACGCTCCGACCGGCGATCCGTCCCGAGCAGGCGACCGAGGCCCTCGAGGTGCTCGTGGCGGCCGGGCTCCTGCGGCAGGACGGGGTCGGGCTCTACAGCCAGACCGATGCCGTCTTCGCGTCGGACCACGAGGTCCGGGGAATCAGCTCGCTGGGCGTCGCCCAGATGCACCACGCCGTGCTGCAGCTCGCGTCCACCGCGCTCGACGCCCTCCGCGCCCCGGAGCGCCACTTCACGACGCTCACCCTGGCCGCCTCACCGGCGCTCCTGGCCGACATCAAGGCCGCCGCGACGCGCTTCAACGAGCAGGTCGTCGGGAAGGCGAACGTCGACCCGGGCCCGCGGGACCGGGTGATCCAGGTGTCCGTGCAGGTTTTCCCGCTGAGCCGGACGCCGGACGGGGAGCCGGACAAGTAGCCGCAGACCGTGCCGGCTCCTACCCAGCAGGGCCGTGGTTGGCCTGAGGGGCCCGGGCTGCGATCGCCGCCAGCAGCACCTCCGCGTCGGCGCCCTTCACCACGAACTGGTACCGATGGCCGTCGTTCGACTCCGCGGCGAGCGACGTCGAGGTTCCAAGCTGCCCGGGGCGGGGATTGTGCATCCCCCGGGTCTTGGTGACCACCAGGTAAAGCCGGGTGATGGTCTCGGGGCGCCGAAGGACCCGGTCGACGAACTCCCACCCCTGGTTGGGCAGGATGAAGACCGCCGCCGCCACCATGGCGAACCCACCCCCGACGAAGAGCAGGACCATCAGCCCGTAGGCCACCCACATCCCCGTCGAGTAGCCGGCCAT
>JAYVAS010000646.1:0-7088 GCA_043750895.1 Pseudomonadota bacterium | reverse complement strand
ACTACGGCGCCACCGCGGACGCCTCGATCGGCTTCAAGTACTTCCACTGCGACGACGTGTCCTTCTCCGACGGGATCCCCGCCAAGGTGGCCATCAAGGGCCGCGCCTTCCGGATGGCCCACGACACCGTTGCCTGGATGCGGATGACCTGATGCCCAAAGACCCGACCTTCATCGAGCTTCTCGGCGAGAAGCACGGCATCACCCTCCCTCCGTTCGCGGAGCGGGAGGAGCTGGCGGTGGCTTGGTCCGACGCCCGCGGGCGTTCCTCGTCCGCGCAGCTCCGCGTGGCCGCCGCCACACTCGGCCTGTGCACGCGGCTCGGTCGCCGCGCCGGCGCCGACTACATTGCCTGCAAGTGTGACGTCCTCGCGTACGGCGGGAAGGTCTACTCCTGGCTTCGGGAGCAGGGGGTTTCTCCCAAGGAGGTCAAGGCCGCCGGCGACGAGGTGATCGTCCAGGTGAGCAACACCCTCGCCCCCCGCGAGCCCGAGGTCGCCGCTCAAGCGGATTTCTCCGAAGCCGGAGGGGCCGGTTCGACCTGACCGCCCTCCGGCTGTCCCTCGATCACGGGGGCGGCGACCTGCATTGGTTCGAATCCCTGTCACCCGCCGACCAGGTCACCATGATCGCCTTCGACCGGATCCGCCACGAAGACTCCAAGCCGAAGTCCAAGGGGGGCAAACTCCCCAAGGAGATCGTCGAGGGCCTTCGGCTGCGCGAGGAACGGAAGCGGGGAGGGGCGCCGTGACCACGCGCTACACCGACGGGGCCGTCACGGTCACCCTCGACGAGGGGCTTGACCGGTTCGTCCGGAGCCTCCTGTCCAAGGCGGAGCGGGGGACCGTCGCCGTGCTCGAGGAGGAGGGCCGGGCCGTCGCCGACGCCGCCCGTCGGGAGTGGTACGGCCCCAACGGGGTGACCCGCGAGACCGGCAAGTCCGGCGACATCGTGGCGGTCACCACCATCGACAGCGCCCGCGGCGAGGTTCGCGTCTCCGTCGGCTCCACCGACACCCGCAAGGCCGGGAAGAGCGGCAAGCCGGTCCCGCTGTTCGTGCACCGTCCGGGCCTGGCCAGCGAGGAACTCATCGATGTGAGCCACGCCGAGTACTGGGCGACGCCGAACGTGAGCCGGCGCCAGTACCCGAAGGTGCTCCGCCCGAACCCGAACGCAGGTGACGGCAAGTTCCTCGTCCCCGAGCTGCTCCGGAAGCCGCTGCGCGCCCGCGTCAAGATCATGGCGTCGAAGATCGGCGCGCGCATCGCTGGGGGTCGGTGATGGGCGCGAACGAAACGGTCGGCATCGACGTCGTCGCCCGGCTCGACCAGCTCCGGGCCGAGCTCGGCAAGATCCCGGACATCGGAGGGAAGGAGGCCAAGGCCCTGACGGCCGCGCTCGCCCGCGAAGTCAAGGCGATGGAGACCGCGACCAGGAACGCGGCCAGGGGCGCCAAGGACGCCAAGGACGCCACCAAGGGGTTCGGGGACGCCGCTGGGCGCGCAGGCTCCGCCGCAGGCAAGCTGGGTCAGGCCCTGGGCCTGGTGAGCCCCGAGCTGGGCGGGGTGGGCCGCGGGCTCGCCGACGCCGCCGACGGGGGGGAGGCCCTCGCGGCGATCTCGGAGGGCCTCGGCGTCAGCTTGGGCACGGTGGCGACGGTCGCCGCCGCGGTGGCGGTGGCGGTGGGGCTGGCCTTCGTCGCCTACCAGACGTACACCGAGGAGAGCGACCGGGCGGCGCGGATCACCGCCGCGGTGGCCGAGGCCCACAAGGCCCTCGAGCCGATCCTCGCCGACAGCCGGGCCACCACCATCGACCTGGCGGTGGCGACCGGGGAGCTCACCGACGAGCAGGGGAAGCTGGAGAAGCAGGCGCTGGCCACGGCCACCGCCCTCGCATCGGCGCTCGCCAAGCCGGAGGAGAAGATCCGGGCGCTGCAGAAGGAGCAGGGCGGGCTCACGACGATGTGGGCCGACCTCGGCGAGCAGCTCCAGGCCTCAGGTCCGGTGTTCGGAGCAGTCGCCAACCTGATGGACGGCATGGCCACGTCCACCTCGGAACTCCAGCAAGAGATCGATGGGCTCCGCGGCGCGCAGATGGATGGCATCGACGTGGCCAAGGCCAACCGGCTGGCGCACGAAGCCCTCATCGGGGCCGAGACCGGGAACGCCGCGTCTTCGAAGGCCGCCGCGGCCGCGCGCCGGGACCTCAACGAAGCGATGGCGGAGGCGGACAAGGGCAAAGCCGCCTACGCGGCTGGGCTCGCCGAGGAGGCGAAACTCCTCGTCGACAACGGGCTCGCCCTCGATGACCTGGCCGCCAAGGCCGCGGCGCTGGGCGACACGGAGACCGAGCGGGCGAACGGCACTGCAGCGGCGCTTCAGGCAGAGTTGGATTTCCGGCGGGGAATCGCCGAGGCCGCCGGCCAGGACACCGCCCAGTACGCCCAGGCGGCCGTGGACATCGAGGTGTGGCGCGTCGCCGAGATCGCGAAGATCCAGTCGAAGGCGGCCGCCGACCAGAAGGTCATCAACGACGCCGCGCTGAAGGAGCTCGAGGCGGCGGCGGCCGAGGTCGCCGAGGCCTACGACACGGCCTGGCACCAGATCTCCGACTCCGTCCAGTCGATCGCCGGCACGATGTCCGACGCACTGGCCAACAACGCGGCGAGGCTCCGGGAGCGCCTCGAGGACGAGGCCGACACCCTGACCGATTCGGAGAAGCGCCAGCTCGAGCGCCGCGCCGCCGCCCAGGAGCAGGCCGCGCTCATCGCCTTCCGGGTGCAGCAGACGGCCGCAATCACCACGATCGCCATCGACACGATCGTCGCCGCCGTGAAGGCAGTCGCCGAGCTCGGGCCCATCGCAGGAGCCGCGGCCGCGATCGGGATCGGCGCGTCGGGCCTGGCGAGCGGCATCGCCGTTGCCGCCACCCCGCCGCCCTCGTTCCACCGCGGCCTCGCCCCGGACGAGACCTCGGCGACCCTGACCAACTCCGAGGGGGTCGCGAACCCCATCGCCATGTCCCGCATCGGCGGCCCCGAGGGGATGCGCAACCTGAACGCCGACCGACCCGGGGCCAGCGCGCCCACGGTGCTGGAGCTCCGCTACGGCCACCAGGTCTTCGACCGGATGGTCGTCGACAACCTCCGCAAGCGTGGCCCGCTCTCCACGGCCTTCACCACCAGCCGGGGCCGGGTCGGCCACGCGCGACGGAGGCGGTAGATGGCCCGGTTCGCGAAGTCCGTGCTGCGCGGCCTCCTGGTCCCCGACGACCGTCTCGCCTTCTGGGACGCCCAGTCTGGCGAGTACGACGGTGGCGGCACCCGGCTGGGCGTCCTGCCCTCGGCGGGCCCGCGCGCGGGCGTCCCCGCCCCGACGGCCGGCACGGACTCCAAGCTCGTGCTCCGGGCGACCGGCGACCAGACCGAGGGGGTGACCGTGGCGGTGCGCGCCACCCTGGGAGGCATGGCCGAGCCCGGCGGCGCTGGCGTGGTCTACAAGCGCACCACCGACACCGACTGGTTCGGCGCGGACGGCCCCCTCGTCCTCACCGGCTGGGAGCCCGTGAGCTGGTACGCCGCGGGCGGGACGAGCTCCCGGTCCCGTCCCTGCGTCGCCACCCTCTCCGACGACACCGTGGTCGAGGTCTGCCAGGTGGGCGTCACCGGCGGGGCGATGTCGGTCCGGGCGGTGGTGCGGGACACGGCCGGGACCTGGACCGAGACAACGATCTACTCCCTCGGAACTCAGGACCAGAACACCAACCCGGCGGTCTGTATCGCCCCCGGCGACCGGGTCCTCTGCTTCCACTGGGAGGAGGACACCGCGGAGGACCTCGCGACGATCCGGATGTGGTGGTCGACGGACCTCACGGGCTCCTGGCAGATCGGCGCCCGGCACGTCCTCCCTGCGCGGTGGTCCACGGAGGCCGCGTCCACCGGCTACTACCTGGGTCGCCTCCGGGCGGCCTGCAAGGACGGCCAGATCCTGCTGCTGGCCAACGTCCGGACACGCGACACCGCGGTCGCCGGCGCCCACGAGATCCTCGTCCAGTACGCCTCGAGCGACGGCGGCCACTCCTTCGTGGAGGTGTGCCGGACCGACGTGACCCGCACCACCCCCAAGGAGGGGACGGCCTACTTCGACATCGCCGTCGCCGGCGGCCACTTCGTGGTGGCGTACGTCGACATCGACAGCACCGATCTCGGCCCCACCGCGGTGCGCCTGGGAAGCGCCTACCAGCCCATCCTGGGCGTCGAGGCGGTCAATGTCGACAGCATCGTCGGACTCCCCTGGGGCACGCTGGACGGCGGGAACGACTACTTCACCGACGGGGACATCGTGCTCGCGGCCAACGAGGCTGGGTGCCTCTACTGCCTCGGGCGGCTGGTGGGGGCCTCGAGCATCTGGGTGGCATGGCGCTCGACGGACGGCGGCGAGACCTGGGCGGTGATGGGGGACTCCTTCGGCATCTCCGGAACGGTCTTCAACACCTTCGACGCTGGCTCCTACCCGAAGGACGCCGCGGGGACCTGGCAGCGCGGACGGTTGGTTTTCCTCCACGGATTCGCGTCGACCCCGTCGACCTACGGAGGCGGATCCCTCTGCGCGGCCTACCTCGGCGGCCACACGACGGTGTGCATGCCACGGCGGCGGGCCACGGCCGACGACGAGGTCGACCAGGTGGGCTGGCGGACGATGTGGCTGCCGTTCGACCTTCCGTCCGACATGGGTTGGGCCCGGGTGGTGACGGGGGGCACGGGGGAGTCCCTGGCCACCGGGCGCCTGGTGCTCACTCTCGGGTCCGGCGACGGGATCTACTACAGCCGGAACCCGAGCGGATCGATGTCGGGCGGCCTCATCGCCAGCGCCTCCGTGCTCGTCGCCGGGGGCACCGCGACCCTCGAGGTACGAACCGCCGACGGGACCAACGGGTACGAGGCCCGGATCGAGGTCACCTCCACCCAGGTGAAGCTCTACGACGCGAACGGGTCGACCCTGATCGGCAGCGCGGCCACGCACGGCGGTGGTGAGGTTCAGGTCCTGATCGGGATCGAGAACGCCGCGGTCACAGCCTGGTGGCGCGACTGGTCGACTGGTGAAGAGCGCGCGTGGACCCATCTCGGAACGAGCTCCGCCCTCGCCACCTACGGCGTCACCTACGCGACGCACCGGGTCATGTGGGGCACCGGGACGACGCTGACCACGCGCACCCACACCTGGCGCCCGGTGCTCTTCGCCACCGACGAGGGCGGGGGTATCGACGTTGGCCTGTCCGCGGCCCCGAGCAACCCCTCCGCGCTGCTCTCGATCGGCCTGTCCACCCTCCCGTCGTGGCTCTGTGAGGGGATCCGCGTTTTCGGGGTGCGCGGCCCCGCCCAGCTCGGCGACGAGTGGACGATCTCCGTCGAGCACAGCCACGAGCCCGAGGACCTCCTCCCGACCGTCGAGCCCTCCCCGCGTCGCCCCTGGCGCAGCGCGGCCCGCACGGCGCTGAACGCCTCGACCGCGTCGCTCCGCATCGCCTTCCGCCTGAACGGCGAGGACACGCTCCCCGGGAACGATCTCTGGGCTTTCTGGCTCGACGGTCTCAACTGCGGAGGGATCCAAGTCCAGGCCCGCTACGGGGGTGCCTGGACGACGCTGACCACGACGCCCACCCACACCTTCAGCGCCCAGCGCCTGGGTGACACGCTCCGGCCGACCACGTCCTCCTCGCTCGGCGGCAAGATCCGCCGCGGGGAGTGGGACGGCGCCGGCGTGACCTTCCTCTCCGGCGGCGGCCTCTCCGTCGTGGACTACGTCGGGAAGGTCCTTCGGAACACCGAGGGGATCACCAACACCAACGGCATCACCTCGCGGCGCGCCATCTTCACGCTCGAGGACGAGGACGGCACCCTCTCCGGCGAGGCATCCACCCCGACGGTGGTCATGTGGCCCCGCCGGGTGCTTGTGGTGGTGCACGCCTCCGGCTACGCCGCGGCCCTCGAGGCCATCCGACTCATCGTCCCGGTGGCGACGGGGACCGGGACGCCGGGGGTGCCGGTCGACGGGTACTTCGAGATAGGCAAGCTCGCGTTCGGCCACGTCGTCGCCTTCGGACACGACTACTCGTGGGGGTGGGCGAAGCAGCTCGAGCCCAACGTGGCGATCGACGAGTTCGAGGACGGGACGCGGCGCGCCCGAGTGCTCGGTCCCGCGCGCCAGGTCGTCGAAATGGGTTGGCAGGGTGGGGTGGACGTCACCGGCTGGAGGTCGGTCGACGCGCCCGACTACCTGACGGGGTCGGCCAACGCGAGCGCCGAGCCGGTGGCCTTCCGCCAGGACCTCCCGCTCCTTCTCATGGACCTCGTCGACCAGCTCGACGGGGCCGCGAGCCCGGTCGTCTACATCCCGGCGATCACCTACGACAGCTCGGCGACGTCGAGCGGGGACCTCGAGGTGCTCACCAGCAACTGGGGCGGGGAGTCGGTCTACGGCCGGATCGTCTCGGCGGTCCGCCACGAGCACGTCATCGGCGACGAGCTGGCGACCGAGCTCCTTCGCGTCACCGCGCTGACCATCGAGGAGGAGAAGTAGGTGTCCAGCCTCGGCCAGCCCTCGGTGCCGCTTGTCTACCTGCTCACCGTCGCGTGGGGCGGGCAGACCTGGCGCTGGGCGACGTCCGGCGTGGACGTCGACTCGGACGACGGGATCCTCACCTACCGGTCCGGGCTCACCCTGGACGCGATCGAGGAGGCGGCCGACCCGCTCTCCGACGCGGAGGCCTGGCGCTCGGTCGGCATGGAGATCCCGTGGGACGGGGTGGTCGAGCTGGTCGCCGCCGGCGAGGACCTCGGCGCGGCCACGGGCGAGCTCGCGGTGCTCGCCGAGGGCGACACCTGGGAGGAGCGGCTCCCGCTGGTGGTCGGCTTCCTCTCCGATCCGGCGTACGACGAGACCGGCATCGTCATCACCTCGCTGGTGGACGACCGCGGCGACGACTCCGGGACCCTCCTCGACGATGCCGCGATCGTCACCGACGGGCTGACCTGGACCGACCCCGCAGGGCGAGCGGGTCCACCTCGATCTCCGCGACCGGATCCGG
>JAYVAS010000645.1:0-5113 GCA_043750895.1 Pseudomonadota bacterium | reverse complement strand
GCCTCGATGAAGAAGCCCATCTTGCGCACCCGCTTCGCGGCCAGCCACTCGTCGGCGCCCATGCCCGACGCGGCGTAGCGCTCGTAGGCGCGGTCCGGGATCTTCATCTTTGCCTGCTCGGCCTCGGCCTTGTCCTTGTCCCGGGCCAGCTCGCGGGTGCTGGGGAGGTCCCGCTCTTCGAGTTCACGCTCGCTGGCGTCCACCGCCTCTTCGTCCGTCCGGTCGTCCTCGCCCTTCGGCTCGTCGTCGGTCCGGTTGAAGTCGGGGATGATCTCCTCTTCTTCCTCGTCGGTCTTGCGGGAGTTCTTCCGTTCCTTGGTGACGGGGCTCTCGTCCAGATCTTCCTTGCGGGCGGGCCGGGCGAGCTCCTCCTCTTCGTCCTTCACGACCTCCGGCGGCTTCACGACCTCGATTGGCTTCATGACCTCCGCCGGGGTGGTCTTGGTGGTCTTCACGGCTGGGGTGGCCGCGACCGTTGCCTCCCGAGGCGCGATCCCGGCGATGGTCTCGCTCAGGGCCATCGCCACCTCCTTGGCGAACGCCAGCTCGGTGCCCTCGGGGAGGACGTCGGTCATCTCCCGGATCGGCGCGGTGTGGTTCGCGTCGTAGAACCGGACGGTCACCGCGATGCCCTTCTCCTCGCGACCGACCCCGAGCACGAGCGCGATGCGGGCGTCGGTGCGACTCCAGAGGTTGGCGGGGCAGGCGTCGCTGTCGAAACAACCGTCGGCGTCGGGGCCCGCCCACGCGCGGATCCGATCGGCGTCGTCGACGCGGTAGAGCCCGCCGTTGGTCTCGTTGAGGACGAGATCGTAGACCATGTAGGCCACCGAGAAGTCGTCCAGCGACGCCGGAGTGGCCTCGGGGATCAGGACGTCGGCGGCCCACCCGGCCGACGTGAGCAACAGAGGGAGCAGCACGCTAACGATCCTTCAGGTTGCGACACCATTCGGCGTCGAAATCGCCGTCGAGCGAGCCGTCCTCGAACGCGACGCCCTCGAAGGTGCCGGTCACGCGGTCCTCGGAGAGCTCTTCCACGTTGATGACCCCGCCGTCGGCATAAGCGAAGTCGAACGCGCCGTCGTCGATCTTCACGACCGTGGCGTTGACCGAGGCGGTGGGGGCGATGGACTTCTGCCCGTCGGTGACGTCGCTGGACGCGAACCCGAACTGCAGGAGCTGCATGTCGTCATCGGTCGGGGCGTTGCCGATCTCGTAGTTGCTCCGGACGAAGGAGATGGCCTCGCAGTCCGTCTCGATGTTCGAGAGCACGATGAACGGCCCACCGAACCACGCGTATCGCGTCTTTTCGAAGGTGATGCCGAGCGCCTTGCCGCTGACCTCAGAGCTGCCACCACACCCGACGAGCGCAGGAACCACCAGCAAGATCGCGCCTAGACGCATCGGTCCTCCGAATCCGCGGGGACTAACACCCGAGGTCCCGACCGTCGTCCGGGTTAGCCGCATTCGTGCTCACCGATGACCTCCTGCGCCGTGCGCTCGCCGGGGACCGCGCCGCGCTCGCGCGCGCGATCTCCGTCATCGAAGGGCGTGCGCCCGGCTCGGCCGAAGCGTTGGCCCGCGTGCCCCCCCGGCGCCTCACCGCCCCCGGGAAACCGCACGTGGTGGGCATCACCGGGCCGCCCGGCGCCGGTAAGTCCACCTTCGTCGACCAACTGGTCCGCCACGCGCGGGCCCGCGGCGAGCGGGTGGGCGTCGTCGCGGTGGATCCGTCCTCCCCGCGCACCGGCGGCGCCATCCTCGGCGACCGCATCCGGATGGAGGCCCACGCGGCCGACGACGGGGTCTACGTCCGCTCGCTCTCGGCGCGCGGCCACGCCGGAGGGCTGTCGCGCGCCGCGACCCAGGTGGTGGACGTCCTCGACGCGGTCGGCTTCGACCACATCCTGGTGGAGACGGTCGGGGTCGGGCAGGGTGAGCTGGCGGTGCTGGAGGTCGCAGACACCGTGCTCGTCGTGCTCACCCCCGAGAGCGGAGACCAGGTGCAGACCATGAAGGCGGGGCTCCTCGAAGTGGCCGACCTCTTCTGCGTGAACAAGGCCGACCGGCCCGGCGCCGACCACCTCGCCCGCGACCTCGAGCTCTCCGTCCACCTGGACGACCGACCCGGCTGGCAGGCTCCGGTGTTGTTGGCGAGCGCCTTGTCGGGCGCCGGGGTCGAGGCGGTGGTGGCGGCGGTCGAGACGCACCGGGCCTGGTTGTGCGGGCCGGGGGTGGCCGACTGGTCGGCCCGCCGCGCCGAGGGGCGCGTGAACACCTTCCTCGACCTGGTCGGGGAGGACGCGCGCGAGGCCGCGATGGCCTGGCTGCGGGGGTCCCCGGTGCTCGCCGAGCTGCGCGCGGGGCGGGTCCGCCCCGAGCTGGTGGTCCGGTGAGCTTCCGGGACTGGGTGGCCACCCTCCCCCCGGCCGAGGGCAGCGTGCGCCTCGCCGGCGACGACGAGGTCGTCGAGATCGTGCTCGACCACCCCGCCACGCGGAACGCCCTCACCCCGGCGATGATGGTGGAGCTCGCGGACGCGGTGGAAGCGGCGGCGGGGGCCCGGGTGGTCATCCTCCGCGGCGAGGCCGGGAGCTTCTGCTCGGGCGGCAACCTCGCCGCCGTGCGCGCCCACCTGGTCCGCCCCGGCGGCGGCGTCGATCTCGTCCAGTTCATGCAAGAGGTCACCGAGCGCCTCGCCGGCCTGGACGCCGTGGTCATCGGGGTCGCCGAGGGCGCGTCGCTCGGGGGCGGCGCCGAGCTGCTCACCGCCTGCGACCACGTCGTCGCCGCACCGGATGCGCGCATCGGGTTCGTCCAGGCCCGCCTCGGGGTCTCGCCGGGCTTCGGCGGGGGCACGCGGCTGGTCCGGCGTGTCGGGTCGCGGATCGCCCTGCAGCTCCTCACCACCGGGGTCGTCGACGCCCACGAGGCGCTCCACCTCGGCCTGCTCGACGCCCTCTCGGTCACGCCGCTCGCCTGGGCTCGGGAACGCGCCCAGGTCCTGCTCCAGCTCCCGCCCGAAGCGCTCGCCGGGGCCAAGCGGGTGGTCCGGGCCGCCACCGCCCTCCCCCGCGACGAGGCGCTGGTCGCCGAACAGGCGATCTTCGGGGAGCTCTGGGGCGGGCCCGCCCATCTCGCCGCCCTCGACGCGGCCACCCGGCCCCGTTGACGCTGCTGCTCCTCCTCGCCGGGTGTCCCAAGCCGGTCACCGAGGTCCCTCCCGCGCTCGTCTCGGATCCGGCCGCGGCGGCCGCCGCCGCGCAAGCGGCCGGGCGGGTGGAGGGCGGCGTGTGGGTCGACGCCGTCTACCCCTTCAGCGTGCGGATCCCCGAGGGGTGGGCCGTCGTTCCCGGGTCCGGAGGAGACGTGCGCTTTCGCACCTCCGACACCACGGGGGAGATCGACGTCGAGGTACGGGCCGTGCCGGGCGGACCCCGTGAGCCCCTGCCCCGCGCCGGGTGCACCTGGGACTTCGTGGACACCGCCCGGTACCGGGAGCTTCGGCTACCCGCGCCGCTCACCGTGGCCACCTGCTCCCCCATCGAGGCCGACGGCGAGCGGGTGCTGGGCTGGTACTTCGGCGAGACCGACGTCACCTACACCGTGGAGGCGGCCATCGCGCCCGGCTCGCTCGACCGCGCGCTGGGCACGCTCGGGGAGATGTTGGGCACGGTGCGGATGCGGTGAGCCCGACGGAGACGGGGGGCGCGAGGCGTCCGGTGCCCCGGGGGGACTACGCCCGCCGACGGAGCGCGACCGCGAGGCCCAGCGGGAGGAGGCCCAGCCACACGGGGACGCCGGGGGCGGACGCGCAGCCACAGCCGCTCGACGTGCTGCCGCCGGTGTCGGTGCCGCCGCAGCCGCCGCAGCTCGACCCGTCCCCGTAGGTGACCGAACCCAACATCGCGTAGGCGCCGAGCCAGTCCTGGCTGGGGCCGGTGGCGGACGTCTCCAACGACTGCAGGCCGAGACCCGAGACGCTGGGGAGGGCGAAGGCCAGGGAGTCCCCGAGCAGACCGGCCAGGATGGTGTCGAGCAGACCGCCGAAGGCAGTGCCGAAGCTGGTCTCGATGTCGGCGTTCCGGTCGGCGTACAGCTCGTTGTAGACCACGGTGGGGACGAGCGCGGCGGGGTCCACGTGCACGCCGATGCCGAGGTTCCCGGTGCCGCCGTCGAGGGTGAGGTTCGCGCCGGCCGGGCCGTTGAGCGAGACGCTGACGATGCGGGCGGTGCGACCGTCCAGATCCGCGTACAGTTCGAGGTCGAGGTCTTTAAGGTTCAGGTTGATGTCGTCCACGCCGGTGTAGTTCACCGTGGGCGCCGCGCGAGGGACCGTGCGCAGCGTGACCGGCTGGCTCTCGGGGAAGAGGTCGGCGAAGACGTCGCCCGTCAGCAGGTTCATGATCGAGGTGTCGAGCGGGAACACGCCGCCGGGGGCGAGCGTGTAGCAGAGGAGCCCGCCGCGCCAGAGCGTGTAGAGCGTCTGGTTCGCGAAGTCGTCAGAGACGCCGACGCCCAGGTGGTAGGGGGCGCGGACGCCGGTGGGGGCCTCGCCGATGCCGGCAGTGCCGTTCTCGGTCCACGTCGGGCCGCCGGTGTCGTAAGCGGCGACGCAGGTGGCGGCGTCCCCGGAGACCCACCCGCCCATCTCGAGGCGGACCCCGCTGGGAAGAATCTGGATGTCGGTCGGGGCCAGGGTGATGTGGGCGGTGGCGCCGTTCAGGTCGAGATCCTGGTCGATGGTGGCGGCCGAGAAGGCGTCCTCCACCGTGCTCTCCAGGGTGGGCGCGAGCGCGCCGATCTGCTCCTGGAGCAGGCTGTCCACCTGGTCGATGATCAGGTCGTAGATGGAGAGGCCGACGTAGCTGAGGATGTCCTCGAGGTCCTGGATGAAGCAGTCCAGGTGGATATCGTCGTTGGCGAGGGTGTAGTTGACGGCGATGGTCCCGACGGTTGCGTCGAGGACGTCCTGGCCATCGGGGCCGGGGACGATCGCGAGCGCGATCGTGGTCTGGATGTCCACGGGGAAGGCGTCGACGTAGCCGGGGCAATCCGAGTCCACGCAGCCGGAGAAGGAGAGCTGGAAGGGGTTGGACGAGCTGTTGACGCT
>JAYVAS010000644.1:0-12356 GCA_043750895.1 Pseudomonadota bacterium | reverse complement strand
ATGGGGAGGATGCCGTGCTCGGTGCGCACGCGCCCCTGGCCCATGGGGAGGGCCGAGGCGACGAGCTCGTCCACGCCGAGCTCCTCGAGCGCGGCGCAGGCCGCCACGATGTCGACGATGGAGTCGACCGCGCCGACCTCGTGGAACTGAACAGCGTCCACCGGGACGCCGTGCACCCGGGACTCGGCGGCGGCGAGTCGGGCGAAGGTACGGATGGCCCGATCCTTCACGCGGGGCCGCAACGGCGCCGCCTCCAGCAGGGCCCGGATGGTCGCCCAGCTTCGCGCCGGCTGACCGGGGAAGGTGTCGGGGCCCGGCGCCGCGTGGTCGCGACCGTGACCGTGCCCATGATCGTGGTTCTGACCGGCACCGGGATCGGCGGCCGGCGCCGTCGAACCGTCGGGCTCCACCACGAAGCGGGTCGCCGCGTACGGCCCCCGCACCACCGGCTCGACGCGCGCCTGCCAGCCCGGAATGCCGACGGCCGAGACTTCGGCGAGCACGGCCGCGAGCGGCGCGCCGGCATGCACCAGCGCCGCCACGAGCATGTCGCCCGCGATGCCGGCCTGACAGTCCAGGAAGGCGACGCGCGTCACCGTCGGGGGCCGTGCACGGCGAGGTGATTGATCCGGGAGGCCTGGAAGGCCGCCCCGAACCCATTGTCGATGTTCACCACCGACAGCCCGGACGCGCAGGAGTTGATCATGGTGAGGAGCGCCGAGAGCCCGCCGAAGGCGGCGCCATAGCCGACGCTGGTCGGCACGCCAATCACCGGAATGTCAACGAGCCCGGTGACCACCCCCGGGAGCGCCCCCTCCATCCCGGCGACCACCACCAGCGCGTGACAACTGCGGAGCAGCGTCAGGCGATCGAAGAGCCGGTGGATGCCGGCGACCCCCACGTCGGAGATGCGCTCGACGTGGTTGCCGAGGATCTCGGCCACCACCGCGGCCTCCTCCGCGACGGGGAGGTCGCTGGTGCCGGCACACACCACCCCGATCCGGCCCACGCCGGCGGCGCGCGCGGTGAGTCGGGTCTCGAGGATGCGGGCTTCGGCGTGGTAGACGTGGTCCCCCTCTCCCAGCAGCGCGCTCGCCTCGGCGGCCTTGTCCGCCTCGACCCGGGTGGCGAAGCCCGACTGCCCCCGGCCGCGCAACGCACCGAGGATGCCCGCGATCTGCGCCGCCGTCTTGCCCGCGCCGTAGATCACCTCGGGCACGCCCACGCGAAGCGCGCGGTGGTAGTCGACCGACGCGTAGCCGAGCTCGCCCACCGGCTCTGCCGCCAGGCGCTCCAGCGCGTGATCCGGGTTGACGGCGCCGGCTCGGACAGCCTCGAGCAGGGCGCGAACAGCGTTGCGATCCACACCGACCTCGATGACGACATATACCTCGTCAGGCGCTCGATGTTGCTGCTCACCGCCATCGCCTTTGCCGGAGACGTCGCGTTGTACGCGCGATCCCTGACGCTCATCGAGGAGAACTACCTCCACCCCGCCCAGCTCGACCCCCGTCGGATGTTCCTCGATGCCGGCGCGCAGCTGGAGACGGCCGTGGAGTGGCTGCTCGTCGAGGCCGACGGCGACGACCTCCTGCTCCGCGACGGCTCGGGCGACTGGAAGGTGACCGTCCGCTTCGACCCGGAGGCCGATCTGGCGACGGTGTTGGGCACGCTGGAGGATCGCATCCGGGAGGCCCGCAAGGCGCTTCCCACCGACCGCGACCTTCGGGTGGAGATCCTCCGGGGCGTCACCAAGGGCCTCGATCGTCACAGTGTCGTACTCCACGCCGCGGGCCTCGCCCGGTTCGACGAACGCCTCTCGGGCACCCTGGTAGGGGTGGGCGTCAGCTTCACCCGCACCGCGGGCGAGCTGGTCGCCGACGCGGTGAACGCCCTCGGTCCGGCCGGGCGTGGCGGGGTGCTGGTCGGCGACCGACTGCTCAAGATCGACGGCGTCTCGACCGTCGGGATGCTGCGGGAGGACGTGACCGAGCGCCTCAACGGTCCGGAGGGCGCGCCGGTGGTGCTCACCCTCCGCCGCGGTGCCGAGGTGCTGGAGCTGACCCTGCTCCGGGAGGAGGTCCGGCTCCGCAACGTGACCGCCGCGGTCGGCCCCAACGGCATCGGGCTCGTCACCATCGCCCACTTCTCCGAGCAGACCCACGGGTGGCTGCAGGAGAGCCTGCTCGACCTGGCCACCCGAGAGGCCACCAGCGTGGGCGTCGCGCTCGACCTTCGCGGCAACACCGGCGGGTCGCTGGTGCAGTCCGCGGAGGCCGCCGACACCTTCCTGCAGGCCGGCGAGATCGTGTCCACCGTCGGCCGCGACGGCACCCCGGTCGCGGGGCTGATCGCCCGGCTGGACGCCCACCCCGATCAGCCCCCCAACGCGATGCCGCTGGTGTTCCTCATGGACCACCAGACCGCCTCCGGCTCGGAGATCCTCGGCGGGTCGCTCGCGACCCTGGACCGCGCGATCCTGATCGGCACCACCTCCTTCGGCAAGGGGACGGTGCAGAAGGTCTACCAGGTCGCGCCCGACATCAAGCTCAAGCTCACCGTGGCCGAGTACCGACTCGCCGGGGACCGCCGCGTCACCGACATCGGCCTGCAGCCCGACCTCGCCCTGGCCCCCTACCGCTTCGGTCCCGACGGGGTCTGGTACCCCGAGCTGGGCCGCGAACGGGCGCGCCTCCCCGCGGGGGCGCCGCTGTTGCCCGCGGTGGAGGAGTCGCCAGGATGGCGCACCGCGACCACGCCTCCCCCGGCCCGTGACGTGGCGGTCGAGTTGGCCGCCCGGCTGCTCGCCGCGGCGGAGGGCGCCAACCGGCGCAAGCTGCTCGACACCCTGTCCCTGCTCCAGGTGCGGCTGGACGACGACGAAGACGACCGGCTGGTCGAAGCCTTCGGCGCCCGGGGCATCGACTGGTCGGGGCCGCCGTCGAGCGTGCTGGGCCGGGATCCGCGGGTGCGGGTCCGCCTCGACTTCCACAACGCCCCCACCGCGGGCGAGGCCACCGAGATCGTGGCCTCGGTCCGGAACGAGGGCCCCGAGGACCTCTACCGCGCCGCGATCCGGCTCCGGTCCGTGAACCGGCTGTGGGACGATCAGGTGCTCCCCCTCGGACGCGTCAACGCCGGGGACGCCCGCACCGGGATGGCGGTGGTCCGCGTGCCGAAGGGCATCGCCAGCCGCACCGACGACGTCGAGATCCTGCTCGAAGCGGCGCGGATCCCGGCGCGCGTGGAGGGTTCACGGCGGGTCAGCCTCGTCGGCGCCCCGGGACCGGTCATCGTCGGCACCGCCCGGCTCACCGGGGTGGGCGGCCAGACCGGGATCATCGTCACCCTCGAGAACCGCGGGACCACGCTGCTGGAGGGGGTCCGCGCCCGCATCCCCTTCCCCGAGGCGGCCGGCGTCGAGCTGGTGGACGACGGGACCGCCCCGGCGTCCCTGCTCCCCGGCGAGGTCAAGACCTTCCTGGTGCGCATCGCGCTCGCGCCCACAGCCCACGAGAAGGTGCTCCCGCTCGAGCTGGTGGTGGTCGCCGAGGGGTACCCCACCCCGGCCGCATGGCCTCTCCCGCTGGCGCGCGACGGCGCCATCCTCCGGCTCGAGCCCCCCACCATCCAGGCCCGCGCCCTACCCGAAACCCACGCCTCCGGCACCGTCCGCCTCAGCGCCCGGATCACGGACGACCGCGGCTTGGACCACGTCCTGGTCCTCGCAGGCGCGGAGAGCCTCGACCGCTCCCGGTACGAGACCTCCCTCGTCTACGCCCCGGACAAGGTGGCGTGGAAGCCGGGGACGGGGCGCCGGGACGAGTTCGACGTGGACGTCCCCGTACGCGCGGGGGTCAACCGGTACGACATCATCGCCGAGGACCGGGCCGGCCTCCGCACCACCACCACCCTCTACGTGTTGGGCGTAGACGCCGACTCGGCCGTCGCGGGGGACTCGGCGGAGTAGGCCGCGTCAGGGCAGCCGCGCGTAGCCGACCGCCACCCCGTCCACGCCGGTGACCACGACGACCCGGAACCCGGCCGCTTCGACCGCGGCGCCGTCGCTCGCCGAGAACGGGGCGGTGAGCAGCGTCGCCCGCCCGTCCGGCTCCACCCAGCGGGGCCCGCCGTCGGTGCCGATGCCGACCCCGCCGCTGAAGTCGGGGAGGACGTCCACGCGCGAGAAGGAGACGGTCGAGGGCACCTCGGTGGCGATGGTCCCGTCGAAGACGAAGATCGCCCCGCTGTCCCCGTCCACCCCGGCCAGGCCGCCGGGCGCCGGGTCGAGGTCGATGGCATGGACCCCGTCCAGCACCGGCACGGCGGTGCCGTACCAGCCGTCGGTGTCCTCGGCGAGGTCGATGCGGGTGAGCACCCCCCCCACCGCCGCCCAGAGCTGGCCGCCGTCGTCGAAGCTGCACGCCGCGGCGAGGTTGCCACCCAGCTCGATGCTCGCCGCGGGGGTCGTTGCCCGCGGGTCGTCGAGTCGGGCCCAGGCGATCACCCCTTCGGTCGCGTCGCATCCCAGCGCGGCGTGGGTCCCGGCGCCGTCGTCCAGGTAGAGGGAGACGTCGTCGAAGGGCGAGGTGCCCAGGCTCCCGGCCACCGTCACGGTGGAGCGGGTGCCGGCATCGGGGTCGAACCAGGCCAACAGCAGCGACCGACCGGCGACGGTGTCGAGTGGGAGCACGCCGTAGCTGTCCCCTCCGTCGATCTGATAGCCGGACGCCTGGCCCACGTCGTAAGCCCCGGGATCGGAGGAGTTGCTGATCCAGCCCTCCAGCTCGGAGAAGCTGAGGTTGGCGTCGGAGGGCACGAGGGAGAAGAGCGGGGCGCTGTCGTAGAGGATCTCAGAGCCGGAGTCCACGACCGTGGCGACCACCGAGAGCGTCACCTCCGCACCGTCGGCCACCAACACCGGCGCGCTCGCGCCCGTCCAGGTGCGGCCCGGCAGGGCGCGCAGCCGGAAGCCGTCGTCGGTGCCGTCGCAGTCGCTGTCGACCGCGTCCCCGATGCCCTCCAGGGCGTCGGGGTTCACCGCCGCATCGGTGTCGTCGCAGTCGTCGCCCGCGCCCGAAAGGGCATCGTGCCCGTCGACGTCCTGGTCGTAGTCGTTGTCGCCACCGCAGTCGCTGTCGACCCCGTCGTACCAGGCGTCCGGGGCGCCCGGGTAGACCGCCGCGTCCAGATCGTCGCAGTCGGTACCGAAGGGTGAGCCGTCGCCGTCCTGATCGTCGTCGGCGTCCCCCCCGCAGTCCTGGTCGGTCCCGTCGTACCAGACCTCGGGCGCCCCGGGGTAGCTGTCGGGGTCGGTGTCGTCGCAGTCCTCGGTGTACGGCACCCCGTCGGCATCGACGTCGATCTCGTCGCCGCCCGCGCAGTCGTTGTCCACGCCGTCGTAGGGGACCTCCTCGGCGCCGGGGTTCACCGCGGCCACCTCGTCGTCGCAGTCCACTTCCATGGCGGCGCCGTCGTGATCCTGGTCGAAGTCGTCGTCGCCGGCGCAGTCCTGGTCCACGCCGTCGTACCAGGTCTCGGGCGCGTCGGGGTTGACCGCGGCGCTCTGGTCGTTGCAGTCGACCCCCACGGCGAAGCCGTCCCCGTCGTCGTCGACCTGGGCGAGCTGGTCCTTGATGTCGGACTGGGAGACCCAGGTACAGCCGGCGAGGAGAAGGAAGATCATGGTGCCACCGCGTGAAGCAGGTATTCCACGTTGCCCGATCTCGCCCCTGTGATCGGGCTCTCCACCACCCCCCGCACGTCGAGCCCGACCCGGCCACAGGCCTCCCGCACCCCCGCCACCGCGTCGGCGCGCGCTTCAGGGTCGGACACCAGCCCGCGCTTCCCGATCCGCTCCCGACCCACTTCGAACTGCGGCTTGACCAGCAGCACGAGGTCCGCCGCCGGCGCGCAGAGGCCCAGCACCGCGGGGAGCACCAGCTCCAGGGAGATGAAGGAGAGATCCCCGGCGACCACCGCGATCGGCTCCGGCAGCCCCCGGAGGTGCCGGACGTTCGTGCGCTCCATGACCACCACCCGGGGGTCCTGGCGCAGCTTCCAGGCGAGCTGCCCGTAGCCGACGTCGACCGCGTACACCCGCGCCGCGCCGCGTTGCAGGAGGCAGTCGGTGAAGCCGCCGGTCGAGGCGCCCAGATCCGCGGCGACGCGTCCGGTGGGGTCCACGCCGAAGTGGTCGAGGGCGTGCTCGAGCTTCAGGCCCCCGCGGGACACGAAGCGGAGCGGCTCCGAGACCAGCCGGATCACCGCCTCGGGATGGACGCGGTCCCCGGCTTTGCCTGCGGGCGTCTCGTTGACCAGGACCTGCCCGGCGAGGATGAGGGCCTGGGCCTTGGTGCGGGTCTCGGCGAGCCCGCGGCGCACCATGTCGACGTCGAGGCGTTCCACTGGCTAGTACGCGCGTTCCACGGTGTACCGGGCCAGCGCGGCCAGCGCACCGGGGTGCGGGAGGGCCTGGGCGGCGGCGATCGCGGCGGACGCGTACCGCTCGGCCTCGGCGCGGGTGCCGGCGACGCCGAGCAGCTTCACGAAGCTGGGGGGACCTGCGGCGTCGGCGTCCTCGTCCGCGTCCAACAGGTCGTCGTGGATCTGGAAGGCCAGGCCGATGGCCTCGCCGCAGGCGGTCAGCGCCTCCAGGTGGGCGGGGGCGGCGTCGGCGCTGATGCCCCCCATGCGCACCGCGGCGCGTAACAACGCCCCGGTCTTGCCCCGGTGCAGCCGGACCAGGGCCTCGAGGGTGGTGACCGGCCCGCCCATGCCCACGTCGGCGGCCTGACCGGCGATCATCCCCGCCGCGCCCCCGGCGCTGGCCAGCTCGCGCACCAGCCGCGCGCCGTGGGGCGCCCCCGCCAGCACCGCGAAGGCCTCGGTGAGCAGCGCGTCCCCGACCAGGATCCCGGCGGCGACGCCGTACACCACGTGGACGGTGGGCTTCCCCCGACGCTCGGCGTCGTCGTCCATGGCGGGGAGGTCGTCGTGGACCAGGGAGTAGGTGTGGAGCAGCTCCAGGGCGATCGCGGCGTCCATGGCCGCGGACGCCTCGCCTCCGACCGCCTCGGCGGCGGCCAGGCACAACAACGGGCGCATCCGTTTGCCGCCGGTGGCGAGCGGGTAGCGGCACGCCTCCCGCAACCGGTCCGGCCAGGCGTCCGCGAACTGGACCGCCAGCCGCGCTTCGACCGCGGCGAGGTGGGGGGCCGACCAGGCACGGAGCGCGTCGGGGGTCATCCCGGCACCCCGGCGAGCTCGGCTTCGATGGTCTGCAGGTTCTCGCCGATCTGCCGGGCGAAGGCGTTGTCGGGGTAGGTGGCGTTCACGGCGCGCAGCACCGTCGCGGCGTCCCGGAGGCCCTGGGTGCGCGCCTCCCCGGCCGGCAGCGCCTTGGCGGCGAGGAACATCGCCCCCGCGCGCTCCCGCTCGGTGCGGGCCAGGCCGTCCACCGCCTCCTGACGGAGCATCTTGGCCTCGGCGTCGGCCAGCGGGCCGACCATCGAGATCGCGCCCCGATAGTCGCCCTTCGCCAGGGCGTTGCGGGTGGCGTCGAGCACCGAGGCACGATCGACGGAGGTGGCGGTGGGAGTGGGTGCCGCGGCGGGATCCGGCGACAGGACAGGGACCGGCGCCGTGCCGCCGGGGATCGGGGCCACGGGGGAGACGGGCGCAGGAGCGACCGGGACGGGGGCGACCGGGGCCGGGGCGACCGGGGCGACCGCCGGCGTCCCGACGTCGATGACGGCGGTGCCCTCGATGACCGGGGCCCCGATGCCGAAGTCCTCCAACGGCATCTGAATCACCCGGCTGCGCTCCTCGATGGTGACGGCGGCGGTGATGTACCGGTAGACCTTCGCCTGGGCCGTCGGGTCCTGCCCGCGCATCGCGTACATCAGCTCCCGGAGCTGGACCAGGCGGTCCCGCTTGTCGGCGTCCTCCGTCTCGCCCAGCATCACGTCCACGCGCTGCTCGAGCTCGCCGTAGTTGACGGCGGCCGGCGCGGCGAGCGCGGCCTCGCCGGTGGGGACGGGCGCCACCACCGGGGGCAACTTGAGAAAACACCCACTCGTGCCGAGCAGGAGGGCGCACAGGGCAGGGATCCGCATCGCCGCTCGTCTATAACGGCGGCGGCGGGGCGGCGACGGCCGGCGCCTCGGGCGCCGACGGCGGGGTCATCGGCTGAATCACCGGCTCGGCCAGGCCTTCTTCGGCCGGGAGCAGGGGCGCATCGGCCGGCGGCAGGGCGGGGAGGCTCGGCGCGGGGTCGATCGGGGCCGGGGCGGCGGTGCCCAGCTCGGTGAACGGGGTGAACCGTCGGGTTCCCCCCAGCGGCACCAGCGCGGTGGCGCTATCGGCGGCACCCGGGTCCAGCGGCACACGCTCGACCTCCGGGGACGGCACGTACTCCGCGGACCCGCCCGGCCCGAGCAGCCCGGCGTTCGCGAGCCCCTGGACCAGGCCGAGCCAGACCGGCAGCGCGCCGCTGCTGCCCTGGGCCCGGACCGAGCCCCGCTTCATCGAGCGGTTGTCGTCGTACCCGACGTAGACGCCGACGGTCCAGCCGTGGCCCCAGGCCAGCTCACTCCCCGTGGTGACCGGCACGACCCCGAGGAAGGCCGCGTTGCGGTAGTCGTTGGTGGTGCCGGTCTTCCCCGCGAGCGGGAGGGCCGCCCCGCCTAGCTGGACCGCGGTGGCCGCCCGCCGCCCGGTGCCGGACCGCACCACCTGGCGGAGCACGTCCCCCACGAGCTCGCCCGTGACCGCGTCCGCGACTCGCGTCGGCTCGGGGTGAGCGCGGTAGAGGACGTTTCCGGCCGCGTCGCGGATCTCGGCGATGATGGACACCGGGCGGGTCGAGGGGGTGAGCGGAAACGCGGACCGCAGGCCGGAGACCGTCCCGGCGTCGAAGCCCTCGGGCGTGTAGCCGGTGCGCTGGCCCGTCTGCAGGCCCTGGTAGATCACCGTGGCGTCGAGCAGGGTGAGGTCGGCCGCGCCGAGGGGGAGCGAGAGCACGGTGGGCAGCACGGTGTCCACCCCGAACGCCGCTACGAGCCGCTGGAGATAGCGCACGCCGACCAGCACCCGGAAGTCGGGGTTCAGGGCGAGCACCTCGGGGGCCCAGGGATCGGCGCCGGCCAGGTTCGCCGCCCGCGCGTCCACCGAGGCGCGGAGCTCCCGCAGCGTGGTGAGGTGGATCCGCCCGTCGACGAGGAAGTCCTCCGGCGGCACGTAGGGCGGGCCGCCCAGCGGCACGAACCCCGCCGGGGGGCGCCCGCAGGCCAGCACCCCGAGCGCGTCGGCAGAGAGCAGGCCGGGCTCCCCGTGGAGACACCGCGCCGCGAGCTCCTCGAGGTGGAGCAGGTTGTTGCCGAGCGCGTCGAGGCGCGCCTCCCGCTCGCCGCCCGCGGCGGTACCCTCGACCCGGGCGCGCTCGGCCGCAAAACCTCGGCCGTGGTGGAGCGACCGCACGGCGACGGCGTCGTCGGGGTGGGCCGAGAACGCGATGCCCGACAGCACGTCGGCCCGCGCCTGGGTGAAGGCGTACTCCTCGAAGCGGTCGGGCGTCGAGCGCAGGGCTTCGACGTCCACGAGGCGGCGCAGGTAGGCCTCGGGTGACTCGTCCGGACCGGCAGCGAGGCCCACCAGCTCGACCAGGCGGCGGAACTGCTCCGCGTTGAGGCGATCGGTCAGGTGGTGGAGCACCCACACGCTGGCGAGGTTCTCCGAGCGGGCTCCGACCGTGGTGAGCGGAAGGAAGGGGTCCGAGGGGTGGTCGGGGCGGGGGTAGTACCAGACGTCGCGGAACGGGAAGACGTTGCGGCGGTTGTCGAGGGGGTCGGTCGGCAGCCACCCGAGGTGCAAGGCGGCGGCGTAGACGACCGGCTTCCAGATGGAGCCGAGCTGCCGCTCCGCGGCGCTGGCCCGGTTGAAGTCGCGGTTGGTGTTCCCGCCGACCATCGCGCGGATGTCTCCCCCCTCGAGCGCCACCACCGCCCCCTGGAGCACGGGGCGGATCTCCAGATCGCACACCGTCGGGGTCCGGGCGCTGACCAGGACCAGGCGACCCGGGGTCGCGGCGGCGACGAGGGCCGCACGGTCCACCTCGGCGGCGCGCGCCGTGCTCCCGCCCGTCCGGGCGCGGGTCAACACGGTGACGATGCGGTCCATGCCGGCGGTGTCCACGGTGCAGGGCCGACCGCCGACGTCGAGCTCGATCTGCTCGCCGACCCGGACCTCGGCCTTCCCGGTGAGCCCCATCGACTTCGAGACCTTCACCACCCGCGCCACGTACATCTCGTGGGGGACCAGCGGGACCCCCGGGGAGACCACCACCGGCGTGCGCTCCGGCAGCCACAGCCCGTCGACCCCGGTGGCCTCGAGGAGCGTGCCCAGCTCGGTGAGATGATGCCAGAGGGCCCAGGTCGCCTCCCGCTGGGCGACGACGTCGAGGGTGGTGACGATCTGGATGCCGGCCGTGGACGGATTGTCGATGCCGAGGCGCTCGAAGAGCTCAATGAAGGCGGGCTCCTCCAGTCGGCGCTGCACTTCGTCCACCACCACGGAGCGGTCGTACTGGAACGTGCCCCGCTTGAACACCAGCGGCTCCGCGACGAGGCGCTCCCAGGACTTCTGGTCGAGCGTACCCACGGTCTTCATCCGGCCCAGGACGTAGCGGGCGCGGTTCTCGGCGGCGGCGCGGGCTTTCTCCCGCCGCTCCTCGCTCTCGCCCAAAAAGGGGTTGTAGTTCGCGGGGCCCTTCACCATGCCGGCGATGAAGGCGCACTCCTTGGTGGTGAGCTCGTCCGGGTTCTTGTCGAAGAAGTAGCGGGCGGCGATGCCGAGGCCGCGCCCGTTGGCGGAGACATGGAACTGGTTCGCGTAGAACTCGAGGATGTCCTCCTTCGAGAAGTGGGCCTCGAGGCGGAGCGCGTTGGCCAGCTCGGAGAGCTTGGAGCGCAGGGAGCGATCGGGCCGATAGAACAGGTTCTTCGCGGTCTGTTGGGTGAGAGTGGACCCGCCGGCCACCACGTTCCCGGCCTGCAGGTTCTGGACCACCGCGCGCACGATGTGCTTCGGGTCGAACCCGGGATGGGTCCAGAAGTTGGCGTCCTCGGACGCCACGATGGCGTCGATCCAGTCCTTGGGCAGCTCGTCGTAGGGCACGTAGCGGCGGTGGGCCTGGTCGAAGAAGACCCCGAGCGGCGTGACCCCGTCTCGGTAGGTGACGGGCGACTCCTGCGCGATGATCTGCTCGATCGCCACCCGGGTGAACTGCGGGCCGGGGTCGTCCATGACGAAGCGGTGGTACCACCAGGCGAACCACGCCCCGCCCAGGGCGAGGACCACGAAGACGGCGAGCAGCAGCTTGCGGATCATGCGCTCGCCTCCAACAACAGGGCCAGGGTGCGGGCGTAGTTCCGCTCACGGGGCAGGGACTCGGCGACGATCCGGCAGGCGGCTCCGACCGCCACCCGCGTGGCGGGGTCGGCGAGGCGCGCGAAGCCGATGCGGGTGGCGTCGACGCCGTCGCACACCAGCCAGGGCTCGGGCAGCACCTCGGCGGCGCCGTTGCTCGAGGTGGTCAGGACCGGGAGGCCGCACGCCATCGCCTCGAGGCAGGCGTTGGCGAAGGGGTCGTAGCGTGTCGGGAGGACCATGACGTCTGCCCCTTGCAACATCCGTTCCGGTTCCCGCGCGCCGCCGAGGAACCGCACCGAGGGGGGCGCCGGCCACGGGGGGTCGTGCCCGACCACCCACAGCGTCCAGCCGGCGGGGAGGGCCGCGATCGCCACGTCGAGGCCCTTTCGGGCGTAGCCGTTGCCGAGGAACACGGCGACGGGCCCCTGCGCGCCCAGCTCGGTCCGGATCGAGGCCCGGGCCGTGGCGTCGGGGCGGAACCGACCGCTGTCGACGCCGTTGTAGACCACCTCCACCCGGGTCACGCCGTAGTCCTCGCGCAACCCGCGCGCGCCCAGCTCGGAGTTGGCCATCGCGATGCGCGCGCTCCGGGCAGCCCGGCGGTCGAGCGCGGTCTCGAGCCAATCGGTCGGGTTCAGCCAGCGCCGGACCGGAAACATCCGCCGCAGGTAGTCGGCGTGGGAGCCACCGCCGGCCCGGTAGAGGTGGTGGCCGGGGGTGCGGCCGAAGCCCATCACCACGGGGTAGTCGCGGGTGGCGCGACCGGCGCTCACCCACAGCGAGAGCAGCTTGGCGGGGCGCAGCATCGGGAGGTGCACGAAAGTGACGCCGGGCTCGCTGCGCAGGTCGGGTCGGACCTCGTGGCAGAGCACGTGCACCTCGTGGCCCTGCGCCACCAGGAACCGGGCGAAGCCCACGAGGTAGCG
>JAYVAS010000643.1:0-4252 GCA_043750895.1 Pseudomonadota bacterium | reverse complement strand
GGGGTACAGCCACCAGGCACCGGCCGGGTCTCCGGGGTCGGGCCGCTCCCCCACGACCAGGTCGGACCGGCCGTCCCCGTCGAGGTCCCCGGCCACCAGGGCGGTGCCGAAGCCCGGCCCCCCGATCAGCTCGGCACCCGCGTCCACCACCCCCGCGTCCGGCGCACCGACGATCAGCTCGGCGACGCCGTCGCCGTCGAGATCGGCGGCAAGCAGGCTGGTGCCGAAGCCGGGGGGACCGGTCCGGGTCTCGGGGGCGGCGCCGGTCACGAACACCGTCGCCGAGGTGGGCGCGCCAACGGCGTACCCCCCCGGCACGGCCGCCACGGCGTTCCCGTAGCCCACCACCTCCGGTGGCGCGGCCACCCGCTCCCAGCCGGGTTGCGTGGCGCACGCAGACTGCCAGGCCGTGGTGACGAAGGGACCGTCGAGGATCCAGACGGCGCCGTCGCCATCGCATTGCACCGCCCAGTCCGCCACCAACAGGCTCCCGTCGCCCAGCGGCGCGAACGGGTACCCGAAGATGGACGCCTCCTTCGTGGCGTAGGCGCGGTACACCGCCTGGAGGGCAAGGTCGGTCGGTGCCGTGGGCAGGCCGCGGAGCACCCCCACCGCCGCCCCCGTGCCGACCGTGTCGCTGTAGCGCTGCTCGAAGAAGAGCAGCTCGTCGGCGCCATCGGCGTCGAGGTCCGCCGTCGCCAGGGCGCTCCCGGTCTTCTCCTCCCCGTAGAGCACCACCCCCGCATCGACCGAGATCACCACCTCGGTCGTTTGGACCGCGACGGACTCCCCGTCCTCCTGCGGACAGCCGACGAGGAGCGCGACCCCGAGCATCCGCGTCAGAGTCGCCAGTTGAACCGGAGGTCCCCGGCCGCGAGCGCACGCTCCGCGCCGGCGAGCGGGACCGCGGCCTCGATGCTGAGCCCCGCGTGGCGCCCCAACCCGAACCGGATGGCGGGCGCGACCGCCACCACGTCCAGGGGCGCGTCGTGACCGAAGCCGCCGACGAGGTCCACGCCGAGCGCGAACGCCTTGCCGGGGCGCCAGGCGGCCCCCACCGTGGTGTTGATACCCATGCGCGCCAGCCCGGGGCCGGCCGAAGCGGCGCTGGAGCCGAGCACGGTCCACTGGCCGTGCAGGTCGAACGCCGCGCTGGGGGTCCAGCTGGCGGCGACGCCCACGTCCATCCCGAAGGGGAAGGCGTTCTGGTAGAGCCCCGACGACGTCGGCAGCACGAGCCGGGAGTTGACGCCCCAGGCCCACTCGGCCGCCTGGCCGCCGCTCCACGCGAAGCCGGCCGTGGTCGTCCCCAGGCCCATGTAGGCCGAGGTGAGCGGACCGATCACGGTGTCGTAGCGTATGGTCTCGATGGAGAAGTTGGCCTCGAGCCGCGGCAGGAACACGACGCTGCCTTCGAGCGTACCGGCGGCGACGATGTGGCCGTAGAAGTTGGCGGTGTCGACCACGGCGTAGGCGCTGGCGTCGAAGCCGACATGGTTGCGCAGACACGGGCTCCGGCCGCGCCCGAGCTCCCCCTCGTAGAACCCCGTCTGGGTGGGCCCGTGCACCAGCCCGCCGTCGTACACGTCGCAGGGACCGGCCATCGCCATCGAGAGCAGAGCGATCATCGCGCCACCCCCGCGAAGCCGCCGCCGTCACGATCGAGGATGAACGGGTTGGTGAAGGCGAGCGGGTAGCCGCCCGGGTTGACGGTGGCGAAGTACCAGTCTTCGGAGTCACGATCGGGCGGTGGCGGTTCGGTGAGCGGGCCAACCGTGGTGTAGCAGTTCACGCCCGGGTCCTCGGTGAGCTCCTCGACGTCCCGCCAGTCGATGGTGCCGTCGCCGTTGTTGTCCCCGGTGTCGGGAATGCCGTTGCAGTCGAGATCCTCGTTGGGCTCCATCGCGCGGCCGGCTTCGAGGATGATCCAGGCGTCGCCCGACCCGTCCAGCAGGTCGGCGAGCGGGATGCTCGCGGTGTACCGCAGGGTGCCCTCCACCCCGAAACGATCGGCGGGGACGGGCAGATCCCCGATGGTCTCCACCACCACCCCGTTCACCAGGATGCGCACCTCGTCGACCGGGATCCACGGCGCCGCGGACACAGTCAGCTCCAGCGTGGCGCTGCTCCCGGGCGAGATTGCCTCGACGCCCGGGATCCAGGACTGCGCGCCGTCCACCACGCGTGCGTCAATCAACGGCCCGTTCGTGCCGAGGATGTGTCCGGCCCGAACGTCGGCGTCGAAGGTGGCGAGGTCGAAGTCGGCGAGCGTGGTGCTGGTGGTCACGAGGTTCCGGGGGGTGCCGATCACGTTCTCGGTGAGCGAGTGCGAGTCGGAGTTGGCCGTGCCGCCGCGGACGATCCCCTGGTCGAGGAGGTAGAACCAGAAGGCGCGGTACTGCAGGTAGGCGGCGTTGTTGGTACCGTTCATCACCTCCTGCACGTCGTACGCGTCGTTGGCGAAGGCCGCGCCTTCGGGCTTGTGGAAGTAGAGCGACTGCCCCGTCCCGTCGTAGGTGGTCTTCAACGGCTCCAACAGGTTGTAGCCGGCCGCCGTTCCCCACGAATAGTCCCGACCGAACTGGATTCCTCCGATCGGGTGGTTGAGCTGGGCGATGCCGTCCACGTCATCCCAGCCCGCCGCCTGCTGCCGGGTCATCAGGAGCCCCGGTTCGGCGAGCTCATCCCACGCAGCGCCCCGATAGGGTCCGCTGGCATCGTAGGGGACGGGCCAGAAGTTCCAGTGACCGACCACCTGCGGAAAGCCGTAGTCGTCGCGGAACGGGAAGAGGATGTGCCCGGTGGACTCGGTGCCTTCGATGAGGGCCATCCGCTCGTAGGCCCCGAGCTCGGTCATCGCGTCCGCGTAGTTGGAGACGGTGTCGTGCTCGGTAGACGCCACGACCTGGATGCGGGACGCCAGGAACGCCTTCACGCGGTCCACGTCGGGGATCTGGGAGTCGAAGCTGGTGGAGCCATGGACGTGGAAGTCCCCCGAGAGCGTGCCCTCCGGTTGCAGGCCGAGGGTGGCGACCTCGATCAGCACCGACTGGGCGGTGGTCCCGCTCACCGCGACGTCTTCGACCGCGCCCAAGGTGGAGAAGGGCCCGGCCGAGGTGTAGAAGCTGTACGAGCCGGGCGGGAGGGCGATGGTCGTCGGACCATCCACCAACACCCGGTTGCAGGCCGGCGACCCCCCGTGGTGGGGTCCCAGCAGGGGCGCACAGTCCTCGAAGACGCCGAACAGCGACGACGCGGTCAGGTCGGCGGTGCTGTCGTCGGCGGGGATCACGAAGACCAGCGCGTGATCCTGGGCGCCGTCCACCGTCACGTCGAGGGTGACCTCTCCCACCGCCGGCAGGGTGAGGGTCCCGACGTCGGCGTCGGCCTCACCGACCTCCAGCTCCGCGGTGGTCGCTTCCTGGCCGAAGGCCTCGACGTGGAAGACATATCGCTTGTTGGCGGGGACCCGCGCCTGGAAGCTGCCATCGGCCTCGGGGAGGATGTGGGTCCACGGGATGCGCTCTTCGGCGGGCATCGACGCCGTCCCCTCCGACACCAGGATCGCGGCCCGCAGCGATTGTCCGAGCTGGCCGCCCGGCGCGACCAACCGGCCGGAGACCGTGACGTAGGGCTCGTCCCACAGCAGGCGACGCAGCTCGAGGGCCGCATCGGCGCCCGCTGAGATCGACGCGCCGGGGACGGCGAGCACGAACCGCTCCGAGACCATGTAGTCCCGCGGCTCGAGGATCCGTTGCGCCGGGCCCATCGCCGAGATCTCCTTGCTCTGGAACCCGGTGAGGGTGTCCTCTTCGCAGGACACCACGCCGTAGGTCGTGGCCGGATCGACGTGCAGCCCCGAAACCATGTAGGGAACGTCCCGGAACGCGGTCAGGATGTCGGACAGGCCGAAGCTCGGGTGCACGAACCCCGCGCCCGGCCCGGGGGTGAACGCCAGCTGCTCCCGGCCCCCCCAGTAGAAGGCGTCGGTGAGGTAGGCGGTGAGCGCGAAGGTCCCGCCGTTGATCAGCTCGGTGCGGATCCGCACGCCCGGCTCGCAGGGGCGGACCTCGTACCGGGTGGCGATGCCGACGGAGGGGTATCCGTCGAGGGTGCCGACGACCTGCACCGCCTTGACGTCCCCCTCGTCGAAGCTCTCGATCCGGGTGTAGTGCGCCGCCTCCCCGGGGAGCAGGCCGACCACGGTGAAGAGGTGGCGCATGGAGTCGTTGGCGCCGTCCCGCGTGGCGAG